>CAJXKR010000120.1 GCA_913055815.1 uncultured Desulfohalobiaceae bacterium
TGGATGGTCGATAAACCTGATGCAAAGGGGCAAGGCCTCCCTGGACAGAATAAAGCACATCCTGGATCAGGGGCAGAAAAATGATCAGCCGGAATACCCGGAACACCTTCCGCAAGAAACACCGGAGCTATTGTTTCATGATGTCTACTTTTCCTATTTTTTCAACTCCAGAGAGGTGCTACGCAGGATCAACCTGAAGATCGATCCAGGCCAAACCGTTGGAATAGTCGGTCCTCCAGGTAGCGGCAAGACTACTCTCCTTAATCTGATTCCCAGGCTTTACGATCCCACCCAGGGAAGAATACTACTTAACAATATAGACTTACGAGAATTTGCCATTCTTGAATTGCGCAGCCTGATTACTTTTGTCTCCCAGGATCCTTTTCTGTTTGCCGGCACCATCAGGGATAATGTCGAATTCGTTAAAAGCGGGGTTTTAGAAGAGGAGTTGCTGGAGGCTGCTAAAAAGGCCGATTTTCTGGAGACTATTCACTCCATGCCCAATGGACTGGATACCTTTATCGGGGAAAAAGGCATTACCCTTTCCGGAGGGCAAAAGCAGCGGCTTTCATTGACCAGGGCCTTTCTGGTCAAATCCAGGATATTGCTGCTGGATGATCCGGTAAGCCAGGTGGACACCCAGACCGCGGAAAATATAATCGGCAAGCTGACAGAACTGCAGGGCGAACAAACCATGATCATAGTTTCCCATCGCCTGGCTCCCCTGGTAACTGCAGACATGATAGTCACCCTCCGGGAGGGAGAAATTATCGAGCAGGGAAGCCACATGGATTTAGTGGAGCAAAACGGCTATTACGCCAGATCCTATCGCTTGCAAAAAATAGAGCAGGATCTATATGACATTTGAAAACAGCCAGTTTGAAGAGGAACATATAGAGAGAAATCTGGATTTCAGGATCCTGCAAAGGCTGCTGCCCTATCTCAGGCCTTATACCGTGCTCATAATCCTTTCCCTGATCCTGATAGGAGGCGTTACCCTGTGTGAATTGGCTATCCCCTATATCACCAAGACTGCCATAGACAAATATATTGTCCCTGTGGAAGAAAACAAGGACAATACAAAAGTCCAATCCGGCGGAAAACAGCGTGAACTTGCTGTGGATCTGGATACTCCCCAGGTCCGTGAAATAGTTCATGACAACCCGGAATTGTTTACGGTTCGCCAGAAACAGGCAGTTATCCCATATTCCCGAATTTCGGAATTAGATACCAAAGAGATATCCAGGATCCGCCGGGACGATCTCTTCGGGATCACCCTGATCACGCTCTCTTTTTTGGTGCTTATAGCTTTCAACTTTTTGATCAGCTTCGGACAGCGCTATATTATGGAGCTATCCGGCCAGAGGATAATGAACGATATTCGGGTGTCCCTGTTCTCGCACATCCAGAATCTCCCCCCGGGATTTTTCAACCAAAATCCCCTGGGCAGATTGGTAACCAGGGTAACGAATGATATACAGAATATGCACGATTTTTTCACCAATTTTATTTCCTTTATGCTGAAAGACCTGATCATGCTTCTGGGAATAGCGGCCCTGCTCCTGTATCTGAACTGGAAATTGGCCCTGATCTCTTTTGCCGTCATGCCAGTGGTGGTATACTTCTCTGTATACTTTGCCAGGAAGGCCAGGGATATCTTCCGGATTTTGCGCATCAAGATAGCGCAAATAAACAGCAACCTCTCGGAGACAATAAACGGTGTAAAGACAATCCAGCTCTATTTGCAGGAAGAAAACAACTATGAGAGGTTCAGGCAGCTAAACCGGGAGAACTATCAGGCCGGGATCAAACAGGTCAGGATCATGGCGGTCTTCATGCCCTTGGTGGAAGCCTTCAGTTTCTGTACAATTGGCCTGATCATCTATTTCGGAGGGTCGATGGTCCTGGCGGAAGCCCTTAGCGTAGGTACGTTTGTGGCCTTTATCTCCTACATCAGGATGTTTTTTCGTCCCATCCGGGACTTGGCGGAAAAATTGAATCTGGTACAAAATGCACTGGCCTCGGCTGAAAGGATCTTTTTGATCCTGGAACAGGATAAGTCCCGGGAATTGCCGGCCAACAAGCAAAATCAAGCTGCCCGGGATCAAGAACAACTCCGAACTATAGTCTTTGATTCTGTCAGCTTTGCCTACGACCAAGAATACGTGCTGAAAGACCTTAGCTTTAATCTGGATAAGGGATCCAAAATAGCATTCGTGGGCCCCACCGGCTCGGGCAAGACCAGTATTATCAATCTCTTGATCGGGTTTCATTCCTGCCAGGAAGGCAATATTTGGATTAACGGCAGGAAGATGGAAGATACGGATATCTCCTGGCTAAGATCCAGGACTGCGTTGGTTATGCAGGAGCCCTGCCTTTTTTCCGGCAGCATAAGACAGCTGGTTCTGCAGGGAAATCCGGATCTTTCGGACCAGCAGATCATGGAGATACTACAAGGGGCAAATTGCGCAGGGATCCTTTCCCGCATGCCCGATGGCCTGGATACAGAACTAAAGGCCAGCGGAAGTTTACTTTCCCAGGGAGAACGCCAATTGCTTTCCGTAGCCAGGGCTTTTGCACGGGATCCGGAGTTGTTGATTCTGGACGAGGCTACTTCCTCAGTGGATTCGGAAAACGAGGCAAAGATCCAGGAGGCATTGAAACGGCTTATGCAGGATCGCAGTACCATAACCATAGCCCACAGGCTTGCAACTTCACTGGAAGTGGACAGGATATTCGTGCTTTACAAGGGAAGGATCATAGAGTCTGGGGATCACTCCGAACTATTGAGGAACAACGGGTTTTATTCCAGGTTGGTTCAGGTTCAAAACCAGGGCATGGAACTGCAAAGCCGGGCTTGAAACCGGATAAACAGGCAG
Organism: uncultured Desulfohalobiaceae bacterium; assembly: GCA_913055815.1. Classification (GTDB taxonomy): domain Bacteria; phylum Desulfobacterota; class Desulfovibrionia; order Desulfovibrionales; family Desulfothermaceae; genus CAJXKR01. Next base: position 2,880 of record CAJXKR010000120.1, read on the forward strand.
AGCCGGGAATTGATTTCGAAAAAGTATACTATGGACAGATGTTAACAAATGGTTTGGGCTGTGACAGAAATGTGTCACAGCCCTTGAACATGCCCCTAGTCAGCATTTATCAGGAGAGATTAACCCTCGCTTATCTTTTGCATGTCTTGTCCGCAACAAACCAATGTCCCCGCACCTCCTTGTTTTACTTCCACTACATTACCGCAAACATTGCATTTGTAAGTTTCTCCTTTTTGCGCCATAACATTCTCCTTTTTTTATAATTTTGGGAATAAGTCCTCAATTGCTAGCACGTTAACCTGTTCCGGATAAGATTAATATCTATATGGACCAATACGGAAATGCCCGATCTGCCCAGGAACTGTACGGATACTCTTTTTGGAGTTTGTGGAATATATCCCGCAAAGGCTGCGGATCTTTTCCGGCCTTGTAACCGATAACTCCCTTGAGATAGATTGCTTCCGGAGCAGCGTGGCTCCATGCAGCCTCCTGGATTACCAGATCTAACAATTTATTGGCCTTTTCGAATTCATCAGAATCGAAATACATCTTTGCTTCCCCTAGCCGGAGAAAGGGTATTACTTCCTGGGGTTGCAGAAAACCCACGAATTGATGGTGCACAAACTCCTCAGAATCCAGGATTAAGAGCCTGGGTGTCCATTTCACTTTATAGTTCTCTGCATAAGGGGCTTGTTGATAGTTTATCTGCAAAGGGACCACATTATCATTTATATAAGAAATGTTTTTGGATTGGGAATACGAAACCGTATTCATTTGCAGACAGCCTATTCACCCGGGGTTGAAAAAATCCAGGAAAACGGGTTTGCCCTCCTTTTTTGCCCGGTCCAGTCCAGTCCCCATTTCCGTCTCCCAATTCACTTGAGTCATTATCCACCTCCAATTGATTTTCAATCCTGGACTAAATTGCCAGAATACATTTCAGCCTCCTGGTATCATTATGTCCCGGTGTTGTGTTTTAAAAACCGCTTGGGATCAGGATACAAGATACCAATTTCCATGTTTACAAGCAGGCCTTGCTCCACCTAAAATTTAGCAATTTTTGTGCCTAATAATGGAAATTAGTAATTTGCAATCATTACAGTAAATAAGCATAAAAGCAGGATTGTACTAGATTCGGGCTGGTGTGACTTGTCCCATTTTTGCTAGTGTTCTGTGTGACAAGTCACACCGGTTTGGAAAAATCTCGGTGCAGTCTGTCTTTTTTTTAAGTCTTGAGGTTTAGTGACGACGCAAGGTCTTTTTTACTTGACTATCAGCTGTTCCTCGAGTTAGCTTATACAAATATAAGTTTGGAATTAAAGAACATTATAAACTAGAGGAATAGCCCACTATGAATACTGGTAAATTTTTTAAGTTAAGCGCGTTTATTATCTGCTCGGTTTTTATGCTCTCCCTTTTTCTTGCCGGATGTTCGGATCAACCTTCCAGGAAGAAGGAACAGTCAACTCCTGTTCAAGAAGAGGCTGTAAAAATCGTATACGTGGATTGGGCTTCTGAAAGGGCAAGCGCCAATGTGGTCAAGGCCGCTATTGAACAGGAGATGAACATGGATTGTAACATTCGGGCTGTTTCACTCGTTGCCATGTGGCAGGCCTTGGCCAAGGGGGATCAGGACGGTATGGTCGCTGCGTGGTTGCCTTCACTGCAGGAACGCTTCCTTGAAAAACACAAACAGGACGTGGTTAATCTGGGACCCAACCTGAAAGGGACCAGGATAGGCATTGTTGTTCCTGGGTACGTAGATATCGACTCCATTGAGGAATTGAAGGATCATGCCCAAAAATTCGACCACAAGATCATCGGGATAGATCCCCACGCCGGCATTATGGAAAAGACAGAGAAGGCCATTGAAATGTACGATTTAAAGGAGTTTGAATTGGTCTCCGGGAGTGGGGCTACGATGACCACCACCTTGCAAAATGCGATTCAGGAAAAGCGCTGGATAGCAGTTACCGGGTGGACACCGCACTGGAAATTTGCCAAGTGGGATCTCAAGTACCTTGAAGACCCCAAGAATGTTTACGGTGAAAAGGAATACATAGCAACGTTTGTTAGACAGGGTTTAAAAAATGACAAGCCTGAAGTCTATAATTTTCTGGACAACTTCCACTGGGAGCCCGGGGAAATGGCAGAAGTCATGTTGTGGGCTCAGGACGAGGATACCAGCTACCAGCAGGCAGCAAGGCGCTGGGTAGAGAAAAACAAGGACAAGGTAAAAAGCTGGATGGGAGCTAGCTAGATGCTAGCTGAAGTGTTTGTTAAGCATACATAGCCTGTTTTTTTGTAACTTTGTTACAATATCCCTGTGAAATCGTTTTCACGATAGGATCGGTTAGATCTTTTAAATGCGACGCATTCGGAAAAAAGCACAAAAAAGGGAAGGCAAGGACTCTTCTACCAAGCCCTGGTTTATTGTATCCATAGCAATAACCATTCTTTTGGTGGTGTTAATTGGATGGAATCTTTTATTTTCCTACAATACAGTCAATTCTTTCAAAAACAGGGAGCTTGCCATTGAAAGGAATTCCTGGAAGCTCCTGCTTTATGCTGAGACTATGAAAATGGCCACTCGCTTAAGTGCTGCAAGTGGCAACCTCAAGTGGAAGAAGACCTACAGTAACACCAAACCCAGGTTAAAGCAGGTTCTGCAAGAAATACCCGCCCTGGTACCGTCTAAAGAGATCCAACGCAAAATCAAGGAAATCCGGACTTATCTGGAAAACATAAGCAAAATCGAAACCAGGGCCTACGATCTGGTGAGCCGGGGGAAAAAGGAGGAAGCGGTGACCCTCCTGGCAGGTTGGGAGTACACCAAGAATCAAAATAAGTTCAACAATGCCACCAAAGAACTCGTTAATATTATCCAAAGCAGGATAAAAAACAAAACCTCGTTCCAGAAATCGCAAACTTTGGTTTTCGTGTTCTTCACTTTGGGGTGTCTGGCAATCCTTACCTTGGCCTGGTCAGTGACCATCAAGTTGTGGCGCAACAATCTCAAAAGGAGAAAAGAGGCAGAGGAAAAGATCTCTCAGCTTCTGAACAATTCCGGCCAGGGATTTATGTTGATTGACGAGGACTTGCGGGTTGACCCCAATTACAGCAGGGAATGCATAAATATGTTCCTGACAGATGTGGGACGTGAAAAGATCCAGGATTTGTTTTATCCGGAGCAGAGTTTTCAGAAGGAGCACTTTGCCAAAACTATTTCCAATCTGTTGGAGGAAGAGGATGATCTCAAGCGGGAAACTATTATCTCCTTGCTGCCTGGAAGTTTTTTTATCAACAACAAATATCTGCAGGTGGAGTACAGGTTGCTTGCAAACAGGCAGATCATGCTGATCATTACCGATGTCACCGAAAAGATACAATTGGAACAGAAGATTGAAAGAGAGCACAAAAGGCTCTCTTTTATTGTATCCGCTTTGGAGAACAAAAACGAATTGATCAGTTCCATCTCTGAGTACGAGGATTTTATACACAGGGAATTTGCCTTGCTTATTCATGGCTCCCAGGGTATAGAGGAAAAATTGAATGCAATCTTCCGCAAGACCCATACCTTCAAAGGTACCCTGAATCAATACGAGTTCCCCTATTCTCCCGAATTGCTGCATCAGATAGAAAAGACCCTTTCTGATATTATTCATAACAATAAAGAGATGGACGTGCAGAATCTTGAGCAATTGTTTCCCAAGGAGGATCTGCAGTATGCACTGGACCGGGACAAGGCTATCCTGGAGGAATCACTGGGCAGTGAATTCTTGAGCGGGTTCAAGGAAATCACAGTTCCAGCGGAAAGTTTCTTGCAACTGCAAAGGGATCTGGAAGATATACTGCGCAACCCCGAATCCATGCAACAAATGCAAGTAAGTTTGCGTGGACTTTTAAACAGGATAAAGCGACTGCGATTTTCCAATCTAAAGGACCTACTTGCAAAATATTCCAAATACCTGAATCAATTGTCTACCAGGTTGGAAAAATCCATTTATCCCCTGGAGATCTCGGGTAAGGATGTGTACGTTGATCCAAATGATTTCAGGCCATTTGTACAATCCCTGGTGCATATCTTCCGGAATTCTCTGGCACACGGGATTGAAGATCCGGACTTCCGCATTGATATGGACAAGGAAGAGGAGGGGCTGATATACTGCAAGATAGAACAAAATGATGCTGGATTTTCTCTGTGTATTGGTGATGACGGGCAAGGTATAGACAGGGAGGCATTACGTGCAAAAGTACTTGAGTCCGGGATTTATACAGAAAGACAATTGGATATGCTTACAGAACAGGAGTTTTTCGGTTTGATTTTTTCAGCCAATCTTTCCTCCAAGAATGATTCGGATTCTCTGTCCGGCATGGGTATGGGCCTGAATGCAGTCCGGGAGGAAGCCCACAAGTTGAACGCAGAGATTGAAATTTACAGCAAAAAGAGTCGTGGAACTGAATTTAGGTTTTACTTCCCTTTGAGTGCCGAAAGCATGCTTAATCCCAACCTATAGCAGGGAAATTTTATGACAGATCAAAACCTGGATATAAATGAACTGATCCGGATTTTAGCCGATCATACCAAGTTTTTTTTCAACTCCGAACTGGGTATTGAGATCTCCAACATTAACCTGGTCAACGAAGCCTTGAGCAACTTGAAACTTTCCTACCTAACTTCCCTGATCAGTATAAACAGCTATATGAACATGTTTTTCGCCTTTTCCTTTGAAAAGGATTTAATATACCGTATTCTGGAAAATATGACCGACGGGTTGGACTATCCCGCAGAAGAAGAGGATGCATATCTGGAAGAGGCAGCCAGTGAAATGCTTAACATCGTGGTTGGCAATTCCACGGCGTCTTTTGCCCCGCAGGGAAATAATTTATCCATCTCCGCTCCCATTGTAATCGCCGAGGCAAAGAGCATTATAAGGAACGATCAGGCAGTATTCTATTCAATAGAGATTGAGACCGATGCAGGCATGCTCTATATTTACCTTATCCGGCCCAAGCATTTGTTTGATAATCAATTAAACTACCTGGAGAATAAAGATATGAACAATTTGTCGGTAATGATTGTTGATGATTCCCTAATCGCAATCCGCAAGCTTACCAAGATATTCGAAAGTTTGGGACATACGGTGGTTGCCAGTTGTCAAAGCGGTGAAGAGGCCTGCCCGAAGTACCTGGAAGTGAAGCCGGATCTGGTGACCATGGACATTACCATGTCGGATATGGACGGAATACAGGCCACAAAAAACATTTTGGCCAACGACCCGAACGCCTTGGTGGTCATGGTAACCTCCCACGGTCAGGAACAAATGGTGATCGATGCAGTGGAATCCGGGGCCAAGGGTTATATATTGAAACCTTTCAACCAGGAAAAAATTGCGGAATCGGTTGAGAAAGTGATAAACAAATACAAGACATAATGTTTACAAAATCCAAAAATGCCATATTTGAAGAGCTCTTTGATGTTTTGCCGTTTTCGGTATATATAGTGGATGTTGCAACCTACAGTATCGTCTACGCCAACAAGCAGATGCAAAAGGCTGTGGGTAAAGAGGACCTGATAGATCGCAAATGTTACAAGCAGATCTTCAACTACTCCAGTCCGTGCCCACACTGCAAAATGGATCAGCTAGTGGAGAACAATGAGCCAAACGGGCAAACAATTGTTTTAGAACTATTCAACGAAACCAATGACTGTTGGTATCAAATCATGGAAAAGTCCCTGGTGTGGATAGACGGCCGGATTGTCAAGTACTCGATTGCATTTGAAATCAATGAATTGAAAAGTGCGCAAAACAATCTGGCAGAAGCCCATGCCCAATTGAGCCTCAAAAACAAGGAGTTGCAGGAACTTTCCAAAACCGACACTTTAAGCGGTCTTTACAACAGGTTGAAGCTTGCCGAAGTAATGGAATATGAACTCAAAAGGGCGAAGCGCTATCAAAGGCCTTTATCCATTATAATCCTGGATATTGACGATTTCAAGCAAGTAAACGACAACCTCGGACACCTGATCGGAGACAAGGTTTTGCAGGAGTTGGCCCAAATTTTGAGTAACAACATCCGGGAAGCAGATTCTGTCTTCAGATGGGGAGGCGAAGAATTCCTGCTCCTCTGCCCGGAAACCGATGCAAGAGAGATAAATATATTAGCGGAAAGTATCCGGGAAGTGATTGCCGGACAGGAGTTTGAGCAAAAAACAAGTATAACCGTTAGCTTGGGAACAACCTCCATACAAGACAATGATACTTACGAACTCATGTTTTCCAGGGCAGACAGGGCCATGTTCAATTCCAAGGCTCGGGGTAAAAATACCAGCACTCATTTTTG
>CAJXKR010000121.1 GCA_913055815.1 uncultured Desulfohalobiaceae bacterium
CCACAACCTTGCTTGCCTCCTTGCTCATATCACTGACTTTGGTACCTCTACTTTGTTCCAAGCTTTTGTCAGAGAAAGGCAAAAAGGGAACCCTTATAGAGCGGGGGGCTGCCTATGTAGATGTGGCAGTGGAATATATCAGGCAGTTTTATTTGTCCATTTTAAGGAAGGCCCTAAATTGGCGGGTGCTTACCCTGGTTTTGGCTGCCCTCTTTTTCTTGCTCAGTGTAAGGACGATTCCTTCCCTGGTGGGAGGAGAACTCATGCCCCCCATGGATACCGGGATTTCCATTGTGGAATTCAACCTGCCAGCCACTGACTCCCTGCAGCAGGTGGAAGACACCCTGCAAAAAGTGGAGGAGATTATTTACCAGCAACCCGGTGTAAAGACTGTCTCTTCCGTGGTGGGATCGGAGCCGGGTGCGCTCAGCTTCGGAAGCGGGGGTACCATAGCCCAGTCTGCAAGTATTACCGTGCACTTGGTGGACAGGACCGAGAGGGAGGACAGCATATGGGAGATCCAACAGGAGTGGCGCGAGAAGATACGGCAAATCCCGGGAATAAAGAGTTACCGGGTCAGTGAATACGGGGCGACTCCCATGGCCACAACCAAGGCCCCCCTGGATATAATTATCAGTGGTCCCAATCCCAGGGTGCTGGATAAACTCGCGGATCGCAGCTTGCAAAAATTACAGGGAGTTTCCGGGCTGGTGGATGTGCGCAGGAGCTGGTACTTTGACGAAAGGGAATACGATGTGGATGTTAACCCGGAACTTGCCCGGGTTTACGGTACTTCCCCGGAAGAGGTCTCCGGCGAACTAAAGGCAGCGGTACAAGGAGTACCTGCCAGCAAAATGCGCTTGCAGGATTACCTGGATATACCCTTGCGGGTGGAATACCGCGATTCGGATGTCAACAGTATTGCAGACTTGAAGGATATTTACGTGGGTTCCAGGTTCGGGCCGGTTCCGCTAAGGAGCCTTGCAGAGATAGACTCGGACAGGGAGCAGCCCTTTATCACCAGGGAAGAGTTGCAGACCACCATAGATGTAACCGGAGTGAACCGGGATATGAGTATATCCCAGGTGACAGCAAAGGCCAAGGAGCGCATTGATCAAATACAGATTCCGGGTGGTTACAGCATTGAATTCTCCGGTACTATGGCGGACATGATGGAGACCCAAAAGCAATTGCGTCGGTCCCTGATAATTGGGATCGTATTCCTGTACCTCTTGCTTTTGGCAATGTTTCGCTCCTTTATGCATCCCTTGACCATTATGGCAGCCATTCCGCTGGCTGTAGCAGGATCGCTCTGGGGCCTTTTGATATTCGACAAACCCACATGCATGCCTGCAAATATGGGAATGATCTTTTTGGCCGGGATAATAATCAACAACAGTATCCTTCTCCTGGATTTCATAATCGAGACCAGGAAACAGGGAGTGGAAAAGGTGGAAGCTATCAAGAGGGCAGTGGAACTAAGGGTCAGGCCTATTCTGATGACCACTTTCTCCACTGTTGCCGGCCTCTCTCCCCTGGCTTTCGAGATGGCGGTGGGGCTGGAGCGGCTCAGTCCACTGGCGATAGTGGCAGGTACCGGCCTGTTGATAGGTACCTTCCTGACCATGATAGTGGTGCCAGTGGTATATTCCAGTTTGGACAGCCTCAAGCAGGGTCTTGTCAATCTCCTTGGAAGGGTTGGTTCTGATAAATTTGACAACGAGATTAAGTTTTGATCTTCTGAAACCAAAATTTGAAACAATGTTTTATATGTGGTTATATTATACAATGTCAATATGAAAGATATGCTAATCAGTGGAGCAGGGAATAATTCGAGAATTTACCGAGGTCATTGCAAGACATGTTCAAAACATTCTAACAAATTTCCGGAGCCGGGTATTACCCTGCCAGGCAGGCCCAATTTATTGGAGCTATAAGGAGATATGTATGTCCGAGATAGAACGTATATCGCCGGAAGAAACCAGCAAGACACTCAATTTGGCTGAAGAAACCAGGCGGGAAATGGAGGAGAGCCTTCGGATCAAGGTTCTGTAACAGCAGGCGGATCTTGGGAATTATCAAGAGGTTGTACAAATGATTGAAAATGCGGTAAACGAAATGGGGAGTATAGATATTTCTGCCGAGGTCATACAAGCACGTCCCTTGAAATGGAAGAAGAATTTCAGGAGTTTCTGGACCCTTTTGGAAAAAATTTTCTGTTGCAAATACTTGCCTGCCACTGCTTTGTTGATTTCCCCCAGGGTGGGATATGGATGCACCGAACTTACCAGGGTGGTCAACTTAATCCCTGCATTCAGGGCGGCTACCCATTCGGAAATAAGTTCCCCTGCTTTAGGGCCAAGGATCTGTACACCCACGGGTTTTTCCCTTTCGTTCAAAATGAGCTTTATATAGCCGTCTTGCTCCCCTTCAGCCAGGCTCCGGTCATTGGACCCAAAATTTTCGGTCCATACCCGGTAATCAATCCCCGCTTCCTCGGCCCTTTTTTCATTGTATCCGATACTTGCCAACTCCGGACTTGTATAAGTGCACCAGGGCAGCAGCGTATAGTCCACCTTGCGGGGCAGGTGAAATGCGGCGTTGGAAACTATGATCCCCCCTTCGTAGCCGGCTGCATGGGTGAATAGATATCTTCCGGTAACATCCCCGGCTGCATAAATGTTCTTTTTGTTGGTGCGCATTTTTTCATCCACGGGCACTCCCTGTTTGTTGTATTCCACACCGGCCGCCTCCAAGTTGATTCCTTCCAGGTTGGGCTTTCTTCCCATGGCAACCAGCAATTCCTCCCCCAGTACGGTTTGTTCCTGCCCGTTTTTATCCAGAAAAACAACTTGCCGTTCTTTGCCCTCCATGTCCCTTACTTCCCTGATCCTTGTATTCAAATAGTAGTGCACTCCCTCCCGTTCCAGTCTTTTCTGTATTGCATCAGCCATATCCCTGTCTTCGTTGGACAGGATTTGATCACTCCTTTGGATAACCGACACCTGTGAACCCAATCTGGAAAATGCCTGGGCCATTTCCGTGGCTATTGCTCCGGCACCCAGAATAATCAGTCGGGGCGGCAGCTTGTCCAGGGAAAAGATTTCCTTGTTGGTCAAGTAGGGAGTCTCATTCAATCCATTTATGGGAGGTGTTGCTGGAGAAGAGCCGGTAGCCAGTACAAATTTCCGGGAACTAAAATTTCTTCCCGCAACTCGGATAGTGTGTTCATCCAAAAATTCCGGATTCCCGTATTCCACCCTGACTCCCAGGCTGCAGAAGCGCTCCTCGGAGTCGTGTTTCTGGATGATTTCGATAACTTCTCTGATGCGCTGGGTTATACTGGAGTAGTCCACCGGGGGCAATTCCACCCTGGGGAGGCCGTAATGCTCCATGTTTCCGGCTTGATAATAGATCTTGGCAGTATGAAGAAGGGTCTTACTGGGTACGCAACCGTAGTGGAGACAGTCTCCTCCCAGTAGGTTTTCTTTTTCTACCAACAGGGTCTTTAGCCCCAACTGCGCGCATCCGGAGGCAACTGTCAAACCGGCTGCACCCGCGCCGATTACAATCATGTCAAAATCGTATCCAGGCATTTACTATACTCCTTTAACCACTTCCCGGAAAGATTGTTCAGTAATTTGCATTTAAAAATCCATCCCCTGTCGGACACAACAAATAAGGGAAGCACCCTTTCTGCCATTACAGCTTCAAGCTTCGAACTACCGATTCTTAATGTTTTCTTCTTTCTTGCTTTCAGCCAATTGCTGTTACCGATTTCTTGAGGTATAGTATATCAATTCTTTCTTTTGATTTTTTGATTTGTATTAAAGAATATATATAAAAGGATGATCGAAAAAGAGGACCATTGTCAATACTATTCAGTATAGATGATAAAATGTTTTTTTGTAATAAATTTCACTAAGTTCACAGTTAAGGGTTCTAAGGTAACCCTTTGAAATTACAAGATTTATATTGCCATTGAATGTACTTGATCTCTTCTAACATAATATATTGTTTTGACTTGAGAACTTTTGGCAAATTTGTCCGAGGTCACAGGAATATACAACTTCGAACACTTTAGTTACTAAGCATATAGGGTGAAAAGTATATTTAGAATTTTTAGCCAGTTTTAATTGGTTTTATCTTGCCCAAAACTCCGGGTTGTATAATCTATAAATTTTGTTAAATATATTTTTGTTTCAGATTGCAAAATCTAAGCTTCTAGTAAGAAGGACTCCTTTATGAATTCAAAATCGTGTAAATTAAACCCAGAACACATGGAAATCTCTTTTTACGATGCAGTTACTGAGTTAATGAACACTCTGGATCTAAATCTCCGAATCCAATGGGCCAATAAAAAGGCAGGGGAATCGGTAAACGAGGATCCGGCAAACCTGGTAGGCAGGTATTGCTACCAGGTCTGGCATGGTCGACAGACTCCCTGTGAGAATTGCCCTGTTCAAGTGACCATACAGACCGGAGAGCCCCGGGAAAATGAAGTAAAGTCTCCAGATGGCAGGTTCTGGCATATCAAAAGTTATCCCGTGCACTCAAGGGATGGGACTCTGGAAGGAGTAGTGGAGTTGACCCAGGATATTACCGAAAGCAAACTTGCAGAACAAGAACGAGACCGGGCAATAGAACAACAACAGATACTGCTGGATAATATCCAGACCCAGATCTGGTATCTGACAGACGAGCGTACTTACGGTGCAGTAAACAAGGCTCATGCACAATTTCAGGGTTTAACACCGCAAGATATGGCCTTCAAGGATCTGTTCGATATTTTTTTCGAAGATGTAGCGGAGATTTGCCGTCAGGGCAATGTCGAGGTCTTTAGTACGGGAAAGCCCGTGCCTACCGAGGAATGGCTGCAACATGTATCCGGGGAGTGGAGACTTCTTTCCATCCTGAAGATTCCTAAATTGAGAACCGACGGTACAGTGGAATATGCTGTCTGCTCAGCAGAGGACATCACAGAGCGCAAACAGGCTGAAGAAGCCCTGCGCAGCAGTGAAAAAAACTTGAGTCAAACCCTGTATTCCATAGGGGATGCTGTAATCACTACTGATGTAAGTGGCTGCATTGTCAGAATGAACCCTGTGGCAGAAGAATTGACCGCATGGAGCCTGCAGGAAGCACTAGGCAAGAGCTTGACCGAGGTGTTTACAATTGTGCAGGCAGAAACTAGGCAAAGATGTGAGAATCCGGTGGAAAAAGTTTTGTTGAGCGGTAATATTCAAGGCCTGGCCAATCATACTGTCTTGATTGCCAAAGATAGGGAAGAGTATCAAATCGCGGATTCAGCTTCCCCGATTCGAGATGATCAGGGTGAAATAACAGGGGTGGTCCTGGTTTTTCGCAATGTGACAGAGGAATATATTTCCAGCCAATTGACGGAAAAGCGCTTGGAAATGGTGGAATATGCCACTTCCCATACCGGGGATGAGCTCTTGACCAAGATGTTGGATGAAGTGGGAAAGTTTGTGCATAGTCCTATAGGGTTTTATCACCTTGTACACGCGGATCAAAAAACCTTGACCCTGCAGCAGTGGTCTACGCAAACACTACGGGAATGTTGTAGCGTTGGGGCCAAGGGGATGCACTACTCCATTGATCAGGCAGGGGCTTGGGTGGATTGTGTGCGGGAAAAACGGCCTCTCATCCACAACGACTATGCTTCACTGCCCTACCGGAAAGGACTGCCAGAAGGACATCCAGAGGTTACGCGTGAACTCGTTGTCCCGGTGATGCGTGGAAACAGGATCATGGCTGTCCTGGGAGTTGGGAATAAACCCTCTGATTATACAGAAAAGGACCTGGAAATAGTGTCTTTTTTCGCAGATGTAACCTGGGAGATAGTGCAGCAAAAAATGGATGAGGAAAAGGTGCACGATCTCAATCTGTTTTTGGATTCCACATTGAATAGCCTATCTTATCATATTGCTGTCTTGGATGAACTGGGTAACATAATTCAGGTAAATCAGACCTGGAAAGATTTTGCCGAAGAGAATGACATTCCCGCGGATCATGTTTCAGAAGACGTCAATTATCTTTCTATATGCGACAAAGCTATAGGTGAAGATGCAGAAGAGGCCGAGGCTTTTGCCCAGGGTATTCGTATGGTTATTTCCGGTGCAAGGGATTCCTTTAGTCTGGAATATCCATGCCATTCACAGAAGGAGTTTCGATGGTTCATAGGCCGAGTCACCCCCTTTTCAGAATCCCCACCTAGACGCGTGGTAGTAGGCCACGAAGAAATCACCGAACGAAAGCAAGCCGAAGAATCCCTGCGCCAATCAGAGAACTACTACCGTGCCATATTCGAAACTTCAGGCACTGCAATGTTTATTATTGAAAAGGATACCACGATTAGATATGCGAACTCCAACTTAGAGATCATGTCCGGATATTCCAGGGAAGAGATCGAGGGCAAAAAATCCTGGACCGAATTTGTCCATCCCGATGATGTGGCCTGGATGAAGGAAAACCATTATCTGCGGCGTAAGGACCCAGATGCAGCACTACGCCAATACGAGTTTCGCTTCATCAATCGCTACGCCGAAGAGTTGAATGTCTTGCTGGCTGTGGGCATGATCCCTGGAAGCAATCAAAGCATAGCCTCTGCAATTGATATCACAGAAAGGAAGCGGGCTGAGGAGATGCTACAGGAACAAGAATCATTCATCAAGTCAACTTTGGACAACCTTCCTGTAGGAGTAGCCATCAATTCAGTGGATCCAGAAGTCAAATTTACTTATATGAACGATAATTTTGTTAAGTTTTACAGAACTACCAGAGAAGATCTGGCTGTAAAAGATTTCTGGGAAGCTGTGTATCAAGACCCTGAATTCAGGGAAAAGATAAAACAAAGGGTGCTTGAGGATTGTGCCAGTGGCGACCCCGAGAGGATGTACTGGGAGGATGTGCCTGTTGTTCGACCCGGAAAGGATACCTTTTATGTTACCGCCCAGAATATTCCGCTTCCAGATGAAAAACTGGTGGTATCCACTGTCTGGGATGTTACAGATCGCAAACTGGCTGAAGATGAATTGCGGTCTGCCAAGGAGCAGGCAGAAGCATCCGATAGGTCCAAATCCGAATTTTTGGCCAATATGAGCCACGAGATAAGGACCCCGATAAACGGTATTATGGGGATGCTGCAGTTGTTGCAGATGAGCAATCCGGATGCTGAACAAGATGAGTATTTGAACAAGGCATTGAAATCTACGCAAAGATTAAACAGGCTTTTGAACGACATCCTGGACCTCTCCAGGATAGAAGCGGAAAAAATGGAAATCCGGGAAGAGGAGATCAATTTGTCTGATATTTTTCAGACTATACAGGATATTTTCAAACAAACTGTAGAGAAAAATCAAAACACCCTGCATATCGATCTGGATAAAAATATCCCGCAAACCTTGATTGGAGATGGCACCCGCCTGACCCAGATTTTGTTCAATATAGTTGGCAATGCCTGCAAATATACCTATAATGGCCAAGTTTATATTTATGCCTCTTTTCTGTCTGCAACAAGGCCTGATAATTGCAACCTGCTGTTTTGTGTGCAAGATACTGGAATGGGTATTCCCGAGGATAAGCTCGATCAGGTTTTTGATTCCTTCACCCAGGCCAACGATTCCAGTTCTCCATATACCAGAGAATATGAGGGTGCCGGTCTGGGGCTTCCCCTTGTCAAACGCCTGGTGCATCTCATGCACGGGAATGCCAGTATAACCAGTCAAGAATCCGAAGGAACTTGTATATATGTCAGGCTTCCATTCCGGGTCCCACGATTACATCAAATGCCAACAGAGTTTCACCCAGAAGAGCAGGTGTTGAGGGCAAAAGATCGATGCATACTCCTGGTGGACGACGACGAAACCACACAATTTCATCTTGCCCGTTTATTGGAGAAAAATGGATTCAGTGTAACAGTGGTTGAGAACGGAAAGAAAGCCTTGAGAGAGTTTCAGGAAAACGGGTTTGATTGTATCCTCATGGATGTTCAAATGCCGGTTATGGACGGCCTTGAGGCAAGCAAGCAGATTCGCAACTGTGAAAACAAAAGTAATTCCATTCCTATAATTGCACTGACTGCTTATACCATGATCGGAGACAGGGAAAAGTTTCTGGAGGCAGGCATGGACGACTATATTGCCAAGCCGGTGGAGAAGGATGAATTGATGGAGGTGCTGGAAAGAAATTGCTCTGGAGTGTAGTAAATGTTTTCATACCTCCTGACACTTGTTGTTCCAGGGTTTGGTTAAGATCTCGCAATTCCCTGTTGCGCTGGGTCACTTCCTGAAACAGGCCCTTCAGGGCTGTAAGAAACGGTTCAGTCCCCTTTTGGGGATCATTGACTTCATCTTTATAAGCCTCCTCCGGGCTCTGGCCATTCTGTACAGCGTCAATCTGTCTAGCCATGCCGTGGTCTAAACCCAGAATGTGATAAGCCAACCAATCCACAAGGTAATTCATTACCTTCTTGGCTTGCTGCTGGGAAATATAATTTTCAGTTTCTGCCAATGATCGAGCCTCTTCAAAGAACTCCCTGTGCATGGACTGATGTTCTTTGATATAAGGCGGATACAGCCCGCTGGAAATCATCAGGTTTTCTTCATCACTGAAGTAAATCTTTGCGTTTTCCAGCATAGAATTGATCGTTCGAAGATACAGCAACCTCAACTGCCAGTTAGTAATGCCAATATGCTGGTCAAGAGCTGGTGCAAGGCAATCAACCTGGAGGGTAATTTCCGAACCCGTATCCTGCGAAGGACTTTCTGCTATATACTGCGCAGGAAGTACTGAGCAGGATGGGAGATACTCGCAAAGAGATTCAACCACAGCAGTCCAACATTCATCAGGACCCTTTCGTTGTGATTAAGTTAATCAGAAATGCTATTAGAAGATTGACTCGAAAAAAAACATAGAATCAGGGAAAGTTGAGTTACGCTTTCAGACATGGGGCTGGGGTTGATATTGGATTCAGATCCGGGTGGTCATGGCCTTTTTAAAAGGGTAGAAAAACTTTGAGGTCTTTTTGTAACTTTCTGGAATTTTAGGTTTTATTTGGCGGAGGGTGTCCATCGCAAAATTAAATTAACTATTTGAATTCATTGAAATTGATCGGTTTGATATTGCAAAATACCACCGGATCTACCACCAAAAGACAATTGCCTAAATTGAATCCAATACTGCTCAACCCTTG
>CAJXKR010000122.1 GCA_913055815.1 uncultured Desulfohalobiaceae bacterium
AACATTATCCTGCTTTTTTCATGGGGATAGTTGGACAAAAAGAGCTTTGTCCCGTCGAATTTCCAGCCATAGATAAACTTCCTGAACCAGTTGGATAGTTGTACGCCCCCGGAACCGTCATACTTGAAATAGGCGTTTTCGTCCCCCCTGGGGAAGTCGAACTCCGGTTCAGTGGAATTTACCACTGCCACTGTATCGGTGAGTTCTCCGTAGTAAATCTGGGGCTTTTCCACGTTTAGTGAAGGATATATGCTCTTTGGGGGAATATCCTTTACATACAGGTCCGGAAGCCCGTTGGAAGTAAAATCGCTCACCGGGGTCATGGTGAGGCCATAGCCGTGCGTGTACTTGAAGCGCTTGTTTACAAAGGTCTGGCTCTTTTCCGGGAGGTTCTCGGATCTCATCTCCCGGGCAGACACCATCATTTGACGGTACTTGTTCCCCACTTGGTAGCGGTCTATATCCACATCGTGGAATTCGTAGTAGGAGCGGATCTCCTGGAACTGCTTGTATACAGCATCCAGGGCCCTGGGGTCCCAGAGTCTTACTTCGGAAAGGAGGTGTTCATTTTCTTCCGCCATTTCTTGATTGAAATCTTCGGATACCGGAAATTCCTTTTCCTCGATTTGATGCAGATCGAAACCGTGCCTGGTGAACTTGATGTTGTTTTGTATATACGGCTTTTCATAGGTTATCTCGTTGGGCTCCACCTGGATCCACTGCATGAAACCAGGCAGGGCTTGAGTGCCCAGGATCCAGATAAGACTTGCTACTGCAACCGGTATTATAATGACTATGGCGTTGGCCTGTATCACTGTGGCCTTTTTTTCCAGGATCCAGGAGTGCAATCTTTGCGTTGCCTGGGGGATCAGGAAAAAGATTCCGGTAAGGGCTACTATTATGGAAACAAGGATTAGTCCGGGGTACTTGATATTTACGTCTGTCCATCCCGCTCCGGTAACAGTGCCGGTCTGGGAGTAGAGCAAGTGATATGTGTCCAGATAAAATCCCCAGGACAGGCAGAGGGCAAATATGCCCAGTGGGAGGAATAGTGGCTTGAAGTCCTCAAATCTGTCTATGGGTTTCATCCCTGTAGAGAAGCGCACCTTTTGTTTCTGGTCATACTGGGTAAGTATGTAGATCCCGGCATAGGCCAGGCCGATCAAGCTCAAGAATACCAGTATTTGATGTACGGAATCCCACAAGGGCAGGCTGAACATGTAAAAGCTCGTGCTTTTATTGAAAATGGGCTCTTTTAGCTGGGTGGGTACTTTATGCACAAACCTTAGTACCAGGTCCCAGTTGTTGAATCCCCAGATTCCTCCGCTTATAGCCCCGAGTAACTGTGGCCAATGAAAGACCTGTTTGGTCTTTTGCGGAGTGGAAAGGGTCAAAATCCAGGTAAATATTGCTCCTACAGCAGCCCCCAGTGCCCCAATGCCTGCCTGGGCCTGGAAAACTGTCCAGAAACGCTCGCTGTAGTCCAGACTCCGGAACCAGAGTACTTCTCCCCAAAATTCCAGGAAGATAAAAAAGAGTATCGTGGCTAAAAATACTGTTATCCCCAACCCGATATAGAACCTGTTGTTCCTCTGGTAACCCAGTGCACCCAATAAAATGGCCATAGCAAAAAGGACTATCCATAGGGCTGCATACATACATTGCTCCTTTCAAAAGCTTCTGCAAAATTATAATGCAGGTAATAATAAATAATCATAGATTCCGGGAAATAAAAAAGGAGTGACACAAAAAGATCAGTAGTATATGTCCATTTGTCTCTATAGCTTTGTGAATTATCCCTGAAAAAATTATAGCTTTTTATAACCAGGGGTCAATAGTTTATTAAGGATGTTGATATATTCACACACGGCTTTTTTGTTCTAGAATTCAATGTGCTGTTTGTATTTGAATTTTTTCTTGTTATAGGAATAAAATTCAAATATCGAAATTCGAAATTCGAAATAAAATCAAAGAGTTAATAAAAATTCAAACATTAAGCGTTTAAAGAGTTATTTATTTTCAAAGCGAAACTGGAGCAAAAAGATAACTTATTGATAACAAAGAATATTTTATTGAGAATAAAATTACCGTGTATATTCACAGAATAAATCTTGACAGCAAACTGAATTTAAGCTCATTTGATAAAAAAACAATAAGCACTACTGCGACACTTTTCTATTACAAATCCCTGATAGTTTGGAGCAATTTAGCCGCAGCCGGGTGGTCTACTGTGCGACTTGATCATCCTGCCCTCTTGAGGGCTGGATAAGCATTCAGAGCAAAAGTGGGCCACCCGGCAAGGCTTAAGTGTAGCTGTAGTGTTAGGATTTGTATTAAAAAATCAAGGAGAGTCATTATGGGTAAGTTGTGTTTTGGGCTAAAGGACAAGGTGGTGTTGATCACCGGAGGAAGCAGGGGTATCGGTTTTGAACTGGCAAGGGCGCTGTTGCGGGAAGAGGCCAAGGTCGTGATTTGCGCAAGAAAACAGGAAGGCCTGGAAGAGGCTGCCAGTGCACTGGACGATAATGCTGATCTCTTGACCGTGCAGGCGCACTTGGCCAAGGAGGATCAGGTAGAGGAGTTGTTCGGTAAAATTCTCGATCAGTTCGGAAAACTGGATATCCTGATCAATAACATGGGAATGAATGTTCCCACATCCGAGATATCGGAAGTTGATTCCGGTGCCTGGAACAAGATTATAGACTCCAACCTGAACGGCACGTTTTATGTATCCCGCCGGGCTTCGGAACTCATGAAAAAGCAGAACCAGGGCAAGATAGTGACCGTTTCTTCCATAGCAGGGCAAAGGTCCGCGCCTGGAATGAACGTATACGGAGTGGCCAAGGCTGGCATGGATATGTTGACCAGGGTCTTGGCCTCGGAATTGGCCAAGTACAATATACAGGTAAATTCGGTTGCACCCAGTATGGTCAAAACCGATTTTTCCAAACCTTTTTGGTCCAATCAGGAAATTCACGATATGGTGGTCAGTTCCGTACCTGCTGGCAGGTTGGCAGAAACCACTGATATTGTCCATCCGGTCTTGTTTTTGTGTTCTGAAGGCGCGGATTTCATAACCGGCCAGGTCCTTAATGTGGACGGGGGTGCTACCGCGGTTTGATTGGTTTAGCTGAAAGCAACAAGAGTTGAAAGCTAAAAGTTGAAAGCAAAAACAAAGAACAAGGAACCAAGAAACCAGGAACCATAAAATGCAGGACAATTATATACTCTTGGGGGTTACCGGTGGAATCGGCAGCGGCAAAAGCACGGTGGCAAAAATGCTTGCCGACCTGGGGGCGCAGACTATCGACTTCGACATTTTGGCCAGGGAAGTGGTCAAACCCGGACGGGAAGCCTACAAGGAGATTGTTGATCGTTTCGGGGAAGGGGTGTTGGATAGTAACAAGGAGATAGACCGGAAGACATTGGGCGAAGAGGTGTTTAACAGTACCGAAAAGAGGCGGGTCCTGGAAAATATTACCCATCCCAGGATCAATCGGGAATTTTACCAACAATTGGAATCAATCAGGTCGGAGCACGGCAAGTGTGTTGTGCAGGCGGTGATTCCCTTGTTGATCGAGTCCGGGATGAGGGAGCTCTTTCACAGGATTTTGGTTGTGTATGTCCCCAGGGATGTGCAAAAGCAGAGGCTGTTAAAAAGGGACGATTTATCCGAAGAACAGGCAGAGGCCAGATTGCGGTCCCAGATGCCCCTGGAAGAAAAATGCGAATATGCCCACTATGTGATAACTAATCAAGATTCTTTGGATTATACAGGAAAACAGGTGAAAGATTTCTGGAGACAGTTGTTGTTGGATCTGGAGGGTTTGGGCGGATAGGATACTGGATATTGGGAAGCTCTTGTCTGTAGGCTGTCAATACATGCTGACCCGGTTACGCCCTTCTTGCTTGGATTTGTACATCGCCCGGTCCGAGGCCCGGATCAATTCATCGCTGTTGGAGGCGTCGTATGGAAATGTAGCCATTCCCACGCTTATGGTTACTTTTAGCCTTTGTCCGCAGAAATCGATGCAATGTTCTTCCACTTTGCCCCGGATTTGTTCGGCCAAGTACATGTTCTGGTCTTCGGTATAACCGAGGAGTATCACGGTAAATTCCTCTCCCCCGTATCTGCATACCAAATCCTTGTCAGGGCTATTTGCTTTCAATATTTCGGCAACTTCCCTTAGCACCTGGTCGCCGGCTTGATGCCCGTGGGTGTCGTTCAAGTCCTTGAAATGATCGATATCCAGCATAAGTAACGATATCTTGCGGTTGTTACGTTTTGCATCCTCGAGTTCCTTTTGCAGAGAATACTTGAAGTAGCGGTGGTTTACGAGTTCGGTCAAACCGTCTCTTCTGGCAACTTCGAACAACCTGGCGTTTTCAATGGATATGGCGGCCTGGGAGGATATCACCCGGAGCACCTCGAATCTCTCCGGGGTGAAGGTATTGCTGGTCAAGTTGTTCTCCAGGTACAAGACAACGGTCGCTTCGCTCTTCTGTCGAATTGGCAAACACAATATGGATTTGGTCTGGTTCTTTTCTATATAGGGATCCTTGGCAAAGCGTTCGTCCTCGCATGCATTATCCAGGACCAGGTGTTCGTTGGTCTTGAACACATAGTTTACTATACTCTTGGGTATGCCGGAATACTCGTCAATTGAAACAGAACCGTGCACTTCAATATTGCCCTGGATGTCACTTTCAGCTTTCAGGAACAATTCCCCCTCTTCCTCAAAGAAAAGAACACCTCGCTGTGCACCCGCGTTCTGGATACCTATATTAATCAACTGATCCAATACCCTTTCCAGGACTATTTCTCCGGATATAGCCTGGGAAGCCTTGAGCACTGTTTGCAGGTCAACTATTGCACTACCAGTGGTGTCGGTGTAAGTCCCGAAGATATCAATTTCCTGGGATTCCTGTCCCAGATTGCAGATCAATTCCGGGTACCTGGATTTCAAGTCCTCCACCTTGGCTGCTGCCCCCCATCTGGCATAACAATTCGCAGCACGGCTGAAGTAAAGGCCGGAAATTTGCTCGAATCCTCTTTGCAGGTAGAAGTGGGCGGCCAGTTCAAGGGCCAGGGCTTCTTCCTGTTTATATTCGTTTTCCCGGGCACCTTGTATAGCCTTTTCATACAAGTTCTCCGCCTCCAGGAAATTTTCCTTGGTCCTGGCCATTTCTGCACTAACCAAGAGATGCTTGTGTAGAAAGTTCATGGGTGCATATTCTGCCCAGGTTTTTAATTTGCCGTTATGGTATTCCACCCTTTTTACGGTCCGTTTTTTCTCTTCTGGTGATGATCTGCTGGCATTGGCCAATATAATAAGTGCCCGGTAGAAGTAGTAAAGGGCAAAGTGATACAAACCACCGGTTACTGCGATTAGATATTTTTGGAGCTCTTGCATTTCCTTGAATGCCTGGTCCGGGTTGCCGAAAATATAGTTGAGTTGGGAGGAATAGAAATGAACAAAAAATATGCCCAGGTTATTGTTTCTGTCCTTGAGGCCTTGGAGCAGATCGGTCTTGTCTTTTTTGTATATAGTCAGCAGTGTTCCGGAAGAGGTGTTGCCTAGCAGATTGTGTACTGTCCGGTGTAGTATGGACTGGTAATTGTACATTGTCTCCATCTTGTTCTTTTGGGTCACACTTTTTATTCTCTCTATTTCCTGGTCCACATAGTTGAGTTCCTTCCCTGCATGGAACAGGAATTCACAGTAGTAAGTCGCTGAAAACAGGCTGGAGTCCACATCTCCCACATCAAATCCGGTATGGTAAAGATTATGCAGGGTTGCTATGGACTCCCTCAGGTGCCTTTTCCAGTAGTTTATAGAACTGTAGAGGATGAACTTGGAACGTATTTTTTGGATAGACAATTTTTCCCTTAAGGCCAAGGCTATGTCAGAATACCTGAAGGCGTCCTCCAACTGGTCCAGAGGGTGCAAAACCATTGCGTAGCAGGCAAACCAAAACGGGGTCTGAGAAGTTATGCCTTTCCGCATGCACAGGCGTACCATTTTCAGGACGATATAGGTAATATCCATTGTATAACCGCCTACATAGAATGCAGGTGCGGCACTGGTGGCTATGCGTATTACCGCCAGGGAGTAGGGGTCCTCCATGTACGGATATTCCTTGATATCTTCTATGGTCTTGTTGCGCAGGGACCATTTGGCTTTGAACAGTTCTATTCCGATACTCCTCTTGTCTACATTCTCAGGAAGCTTTATTCCCAGCGAGGAGAGGATCTTTTTAGTGTCCTGTACTGCCTCGATCAGTCTGTTCTGGGCAATGTATGCCTGGATCTGCAGTTCATAGGCCTTGATCCTGTCCAGGTGGGTCTTGCTTTTTTGCAGTACTGCCTGTAGGTAGTTTTCCATATCTGCAAACTGGGCATTTAAATAATATGCTTCAGCCGCATTTATATAGAGTTTGTGGATCAGGTTGTAATTGTCATCCCAGTCCGAATCCTTGAGAAAGGCAATTCCGGAGAGTAGATAGGACAGTGCGGACTGATACCCCCCCGAATCCTTGGCTTTTTTACCGGCAAGGAGGTTCAGGTGGGCTAGATCCACCTTCTCTTTAGTGTTGTCTATTTGGGATTCCCCGATATTGAGATGGTTTACTATATAAAATATCTTGTCCACTAGGTCTTCCGTGGAAGTACTTTGATAGGTATAGGATCCGATGAGATAGTGCAGCCTTATCTTTTCTTCTTCAGAAAGCAGTGAATATGCGGCTTCCTGTATCCTGTCGTGCACAAAATAGCACATTACCTGGTTGAAATAGACCAGCCCTGTATCCATGGCATCGCTCATTTCCGCAAGGATCTGCTTCGGATTCCTGTCCCGGATTTTGCACAGGGTTTCCAGGTCGAACCTGTTTCCTATGCAACTGCCCACTTTCAGCACTTCCTGCGATTCGTCGGAAATATCCCGTATCTTTTGCACCATCAGATCCACTACATTATCGGTTATTTCCATGTTGCGGATGGCCTGGACATCCCAATGCCAAACTCCGGAGGAATCGATCTCCAGCATGTTCTTTTCATACAACCTCTTTATGAATTGGTTTACAAAGAAAGGATTCCCGTTGGTTTTCTCGAAAATAATGTCTGCCAGGGGAGATATATCTGTGCTATTCATTCTCAGGAATTTTCCCAAAAGTCTCCTTACACTGTCCCTGTCCAGAGGGGTTATATGGATAGTTTCCATCTGCTGGGGCGAATCCTCCAGTTCTTGCAAGGCCTCGAGCAGGGGATGATCGTCGCTTATTTCATTGTCCCTGAACATCCCTATAAACATAAGATACCCATTATCCAGGTTCGTGGCGAAGTGCTGTATCAGGTTCAAACTTGCCAAATCCGCCCATTGCAAGTCGTCCAGTACCAGCACCAGGGGATGATCGAAGGTGGTGAATACCTGTAGAAAGTTTCTGCACACGTAATGAAACCGGTTTTCCGATTCCTCGGGACCGAGTTCCGGGACTTCACGGGGCTCGCCGATTACCATTTTCAACTGGGGGAGAATATCGGTAATAACTTTTGCATTGTCTCCCAGGGCATTAAGGATATCTTTCCTCCATGCCTCTATCCTTTCGTTGCTTTCCACCAGGATTCCCTTGATAAGTTTTATAAAGGCTTGGATTATTGCGCTATAGGGCACATCCTTCTTGAAATGCTCGTATTTTCCGGAAACAAAGTAGCCATTTCTGGCCACTATGGGCTTGTACAACTCGTCCACTAAAAAGGATTTGCCCACTCCCGGATAGCCGGATATTAACATCACCTCCGGGATACCGTTCCTGGCCATTCTTTCAAAGGAATTCAGCAGGATCCTGGTCTCATTTTCTCGCCCCACCAATTGTTGGGGAATGTTGAATTTGAGGGAAAAATCGTGGGTGGCGAGTTCGAAGTCATCTATCCTTCCCTTTTTCCTCCACTGCTGAAAGGCCTTTTGCAGATCGTACAACAGGCCGAAAGCATTCTGATATCTTTCTTCGGCAGGTTTTATCAATAACTTGTGTATAGTTTTGGATATCATTCCCGGAATTTCGGGATTTATTTCCTCCGGAGGCGTAATTGTTTTGGCTATATGGGCATGGATTATTTCCAGTGGGTCCTGGTTGGAATTAAACGGAGTGGTACCTGTTAACATTTCGTAAAAGGTTATGCCCAGGGAATACAGGTCTGTCCTGTAATCTATGGCCCTGTTCATCCTGCCGGTTTGTTCCGGGGACATATATTTTAGGGTGCCTTCGATTACTTCCGGATTGTATATTTCTTCGTTTTCGTGGGTAACGATCTGGGAAATACCAAAATCCGTAACTTTCACCTGTTTATGATCCCTGCTGACCAGGATGTTGTCCGGTTTGATATCCCTGTGGATCACGTTCTTTTTGTGCAAATTTCCCAGGATTTCGGCTAGCTTCATCCCCAATGAGAAGAATAGTTCCAAGTCGATTTTCCCTTTTTGGATCAGTTCCTTGAGGGAAATTGCGTCAAAGTCTTCCAGTACCAAGGCTATGCCGGAGTCGTAACTGATCAGTTCATAGGTCTTGATTACTCCTTCTACGTCCAGATCCCTGATTAACTCGTATTCTTGTTTGAAGCGGGAGATTTCGTAAGTGGAAGGGAATTTGGCCCGCAAGTATTTGATCACCACTGTACTTGTGTCGCCTTCCCTCTGTCCCCTGTACACAACTGTGTTGCGGGTCCTGTGGAGGTTTTCCAATATCCTGTAATCACCTATATAGTCCATTTTGTTCCCTTTTCAAAAAACGCAGTTAATAGGGTAAAACTTCATAAGTCTAACTTGAATTCAGAATATGATCAAGCTGTAACCTACTTGACTAAGTGAAGATTTGTTAGCAATTACTAGGGCTGGGACTGGGGGAAATAGCCCTGTTGGACAAAAATGCAGGAATTTCGAATTTTGTATTTGAATGCAGTAAAAATTCTCATATATACAGTAAGTTGCAATCTGGAATATTATAGCCGTTACACAAGAGTCACGGCTTTTTTGTTCTAGAGTTCAATTTACTGTATATATTTGATTTTTTAATCCATACAAATTTAAAATCCGAAA
>CAJXKR010000123.1 GCA_913055815.1 uncultured Desulfohalobiaceae bacterium
CGGGACCGCCACGGAATCTCACCGTGTTCCGAGATGCAAAAAAGGAATATAAATGGTCTGTCATGTTCAAAGAACTAGTATCGCTACAAATAATCAGCATTATTCTTTTACTCCTGAAGAAAACGCATGTCAAGTACTAAATGCAGCATACCAGCAATCCTAAGTTTAAAATTTAACACCACAAGCAAAAGTATGATATTAAGCTACCGGGATAACTTGGGTCTATTTAAGCCACAGTAGGGTGCCTTACTGTGCGATTTGAGCAGTTTGCCCTAAGCACCCGGAGCAAAATCGGGCCGCCCGGCAAGGCTTAAAATCGCGTTGCGGTATTGACATCGCAGTAATAATTAAGCGTACGAAAATCACTTATAGTACTTCCCCTGCCCACACCTTTTAATCCAATAAAAATAATTGTTGACACAAAAATTTATCAAAAATAGTTTATTTATAATAACGGTGTTTATTATAGCTAACATTGATTTAAAATAGGAGGGATCAAAAATGAAAAACAAATTGTTCATCATTTTAATCACTTTGTCATTAATCCCCTTGACCGCCTTCACGGCATGGGGAAATTCCAATGAATGCAATACCGAAAATCCCATAGTACTAGCTCACGGAATGGCAGCCACAACCGACATGCTGGGAATAGTTGACTACTGGTGGGGCATAGAAGATGCTCTTGAAAACAAGGGAGCCGAGGTATACAAAACATCGGTAAACGCAATGGACAGCACCAGAAACAAGGCTTGGAATTTCTCCTCTCAAGTAGAACAAATAATAGCCTCCAACGAAGCGGACAAAGTAAATATTATTGCTCACTCCCACGGGGGATTATATGCCAGAGATGCGATTTCCAACTGCGGGCTAGCCTCCAAAGTGGAAAGCCTGACCACCATATCTTCCCCGCACAGGGGCAGTTCGGTGGCGAACTTGATCATGTACCAAACACCGGATGCATTCAAAGACATATTAGGAGATTCCCTGGACTTGGCTTACGCCTTTATTCTTGGAGACAGTGACCCGGACAGCAAACAAAACGGATACGAACTCTGTACCGACTATATGAAGAACACATTCAATCCCGAAACACCAAACGTAAATGGAGTTTACTACCAAAGCTACGCCGGCAAAAACAAATGGTCAGCTCCCAACGTTATCATGCAACCGACCTGGATATACATGAAGGCTCAAGAAGGCGACAATGACGGTCTTGTAAGTGTAGACAGTGCACAATGGGGTGATTTTCAGGGCGTTAAAGACGCTGCCTGGTGGAGTGCAGGATGTGATCACCTTATGGAAGTCGGTCACTTGTTTGGTTATACTCCTGGTTTCGATCACGAAGGGTTTTACCAGGATATTGCCTCTGACTTGAAGAACAAGGGTTTTTAAAATTTCACAAAAGTAAACATAGATCACAAATAAATACATATTTTACAAAAATAGCAAAAAGAGTTTGTTGCTTGTTGCTTGCCGTTCGTAAAGCAACAAGCAACAGAGCGGCAAGTTAACACCACATTATTTTTAGAAAGTACAGTATATTCAAGCTGAAAGAGAAATAGCCATAGCTACTCTCCAAGTATAATTTTTGTATTTTGGCCCAAAAAGATTTCAACAACGGTTTATAAGTATGTTCAGCGCAAAGTGTGTATTCCGGAATGTCATTGAATAAGCTATATATCTCAGCAGTTGCCTGTGCAATAATAATTATTTCGGGGTTTTTCTATGTTTCGGGTACAAACCAAGGAAACAAGGAAAACATACCATCAAAGCAAATAGCTGTTAATAATACACAAGAAAGTTCCAAAACGGTTTCTTATCATAAAAGCAGCAACGAAGCCCAAAACCGGAGTGTTAGCAATAAAGAATCTGAAAATCGGGCCTTGGCAAGCAATAACGATTTCAACAACACAAAAGGCTCCCGGAACAGAACCCTTAAATATGTAAACGGAACTACACTGCAAATGTTCAAAGCCTTGGAGGTAAAGTTCAAGGACAAAAAGGAAAAGACCATTTACGATCATTTCGAGAACGTAAGAAATTATCTGCTGGAACAATACCCCAGGGAAAAAGCTTTAAGTTTATTCTATAGTTACAAGGATTATTTGAATTGCAAGATGGAGGTGTATAAAAAGCAACAAAGATGGGGTCATCCAAGTAGCCCGGAAGAAGCTCTTCAAAGGTTGCAATGGATTCAGGATTACAGGAACGAACGACTGGGCGAAGAACTGACAGAGAAACTATACGGAAAAAAGATGCAAAAAAAGGAGTACAGTGTTAAAAAGTCTGCAATCTTGAAGAGCGACGAATTGGCCCAGGAAAAAAAGCGAAAATTGAGAGACTTAAGAAGGGAAATGCGGAAAGAAGGAATAAAACAGGAAGAACACCAGGATAATTACCAGGGATACCAGCAAAAACTAAAGCTCTACGATAAAGACTTGGAGCAAATGAGCGAGGAGGAACGCAATCAAAAGATTAAGGAGATCAGAAAGGAGACTTTTTCCCGGGAAGTTGTTGAAAAAATGGAAAAGATCGACCAAAAAAAGCGCCAGTATAAAAAAAATGTCAAAAAATACAGAGACAAAAGGAAAAAAATCAATAACAATCCGGACTTGAGTAAAGAAAAAAAGCAAGAGAAACTTCAAGAAATGCGAAAAAGGCTTTTTGGAGACAATGCTGAGGGTTTCAAAAGGAGAGAGAATAAAAGGAAAGCCTTACAGAAATTGCGAATCAAAAACTCAAGCGTCAACAAAAATTAGGAATCCAAGTTCAACTTGCCACATTCACTCCCTTGCAGCCACCAGGCTGGTTTCGTCCGTGGTGGCCCTTTTCGCCCTTAATATATCGGTCACAAATGCGAGCCCGCTCTTAGCGCTGGAACTGCAGTCCTCAAACTCCCCAGCCTTTTCAAAGGATCTCTTGGCCAACTCCCATTTGTCTATCTCGCAGGCGGCAAAGCCCTTTAACAAGTGGGCCCTTCCGCTGTCCGGGCTTAAATCCGCACTCCTGCGAAAGGCATCTATAGCTTTGGCAAAATCCCTGTTTTCGTACAGATAATTCCCTTTTTTCAAGTACCTGTCCTCGGTCTCCTCCTTGTCCAGGGCCTTGTCCATGTATTTAAGGGCCTGGTCCAGGCGGAGCGCCTTGTAGTATATTTCCGCCAGTTTTTCGTACTCCTTGGCGGAAACCTCCCCGAAAAAAGACCTTTGCAGGCACTTTGCAGCCTCCACCGGGGCATTCAGGTACATGTACAGGTTGGACAACTGCTCCCAGCCGGAGGGATCGTCAGGCTTTTGTATGCAGTAGGCTATCTCCAGGTTGGTGGCAGCAGCAGCGTGATCGCTTTGACGTATATTGCACTGGGAGAGCATCTTCCAATAATCCCTGTTCAGCGGGTCCTGATCAAGCAACATATTCACGATTTGTTCGGCTTCCTTCCACTCCTTTAGATTGAAATGGATGCGGGTCAAGAGCTTCAACCAGTCACTCTCCATGTTTTCCGCCTCTGAGAGCAGTCTTTGCAACACCCCTTTTGCAGTGGAATAATCCTGATCCTGGTAAAATGCTGTTCCCGCCCTGTACAGGAGCTTGTAATCCGGACCCTGCTCCTGTGCTTTTGACAACTGGTAAGCCTGTTCAAAGTGCTTCCCCGCCGGCTCGAACTTGCCGGTACGATAACAGGCAACTGCATAGTTGCGATGCAATTCCTTGTTCCCGGGCGCATGCTCCAATCCGCGCTTGTACGCCTCCCTCGCCCGGGCGGAATTCTCCTCCTGATACCAGGTATATCCCAGGAAAAGGAACAGCCTTCCGGATACATCTCCGGAACTGTCCTTTAAAAAGTCCCGCACTATCTTCCTGGCCTTTTGCAGATCCTGGTTCTGCATTGCCTTGTTTGCCTTGTGCAGCACCACTTTTTCCCTCTTCCCCAGCCCGGAATCCTCCTTTGCCCAGACTGTTCCGGACAGAAAGAGAACCAGGATCAATACAGCCACTGCCGCAACAATATTAGTTCCTGTTTTTTTCATATTACCTCCAATCCAGCCCTCTCATGAGGGCTGGACCACGAAACATTAAAGAGCTGTTAAGCAAGAAATTCAGAAAAAAGGCTCATTATCTTTGTTCCTCTTACTTAAGAACTTAACAGCTCATGAGCTTAACAACTTTTTTCTTATTCTTACTTAAACACGTAACAACGTAATAACGTAACCACTTCCTTCATCTACATATCAAAGGTTATGGGCAACTCCACCCAGGTGGGTACCGGCTCCCCCTTGTAGGTCCCGGGCTCGAAGCGCCACTTCTTCACCGCGTCCTTGGCTTGTTTTTCAAAATATCCCTTGGGTTTTGCTTTTACTACACTCACCTTTTTCACCTCGCCCTGCTTGGTTACCAGGAATCTCAGCACCACCTTGCCGCTTATCTGATTGCGCCTGGCTTTGTGGGGATATACCGGAGGTACCTTGCGGACCACCCTGGGCTTGTTGTCCACTTCACCCATCTCGAATCCGTGTGTACCGCTCAAATCATCCAACCCCTTGGTGGGAGCCGCAATCTGCATCCCTTGTTCCAGGTCGGTATTCAGTTCGAAATCCGGGATATCCATATTCATTTCCGGTTGCTTCATCTCCTGCCGCTTTTGCCTGATATCCTTTTCCGGGAGTTCCCGCGGCTCTTCCTCGGGTTCCATTTTTTCCTCTTTTTCCTCGGTCTCCTTCATCTCCGGCTTCTCCAGGGAAACCACGGTGGCCGGTTCAAAGTCCTGCAGGGGCTTTTTTTCCGTCTCTGACAAAACAGGGATCATAACGAACAGGCCCAGGTTTATCGCCACTGTCAGAACAACGATCAGGAGTTTGTCGCTCAATTTTAGTTTCATGGCAGATTTTCCACCTAAATACGGCTACAAATATTTATTTCCCGGGTTCTAGTCAAAGGTCTCGTTTTATAGCTGTTTGATTTTTCTGTCATCTCTCACCTGCCTTCTGTCTTCTGCCTAGTCCTCCCCGGTTTTGGCAGCCACACTGATATTTTCCACCCCAGCCAGGCGGCAGGCATCCAGCACCTGGATTAGTTCATCGGTTTGGCTCTTTTTGTCTGCGGCAATCACCACAGAACCCTTGGGAGTCTGCATCAGGTAGCGTTCCATCCTGGAACGCACCGAGCGGATATCTATGGGTTTTCCCTGTATAAACACCCTGCCCTTTTCATTTATCCCGATAACCATGTTCGCCTTTTCCTTGGTCTGGGCGGACTTGGCAGTGGGTCTCTGCACCTCCACCCCGGACTCCTTGACAAAACTCGTGGTCACCATGAAGAATATGAGCAGGATAAAGATCATATCCATAAGCGGAGTAATATTAATATCCGCCGATCCGGAGCGTCTCCTGCGCAAATTGCGAATTCCGGGCATAGTTCTTATTCCTTGTCCTTTTCTGTTGGATTGATATCAGCCTCAGCCTCGGCATCCCGCAAAAGCCCGAGGCAAAACCTCTCCATGCGGCCCTTCACACTCTCCGCCCTGCGCTTGAGGAAATTACCCATCATCAGGCCGGGAACCGCCACCACGAGTCCGGTCTGGGTGGTGAGAAGCGCCTCGGAAATCCCGGAAGCCATGGCTTTGGCGTCCCCGGTGCCGAACCTGGCTATAACGTCGAAAGTGGTTATCATCCCGGCTACGGTACCCAGAAGGCCCAACAGGGGAGCAATTGCGGCCAGAACCAGTATGGTGCCTATGGAGCGCTCTATCTCCTCCTCGTACTTGCGGCGCAGGATTGCCAGGGTATTGGTGTCAGGCTTCAAACCGCTTTCCCGGAAATCTTGATAAATACCCAGTATACCCTTTTGCCAGGGCGCCCCTACCAAGTGCCCTTCGCGGAACTTTTCCACGCACTCCTGTATGGGTTTTTCCACGCTCCGATTGCGGTAGAGTTGCAGCCATTTCCCAAATATCAGGCTCCACATCCATACCGAAACAATCACCAGGGGCACGATCACACCGCCACCGGTTTTCAGGTAATCCAGGGTCCCTTGGAGCAAATCCGGCAACACTAGTTTTCCTCTCCTTTAACGATCCCGTGTTTTATCAGGCTCAGGGTAAAGGAGTTACCCTTTTCCTCTATATCCCCCACTATCTTGTCCACCCTGCGTTCCAGGAAATGGTGCATCAGCATTATGGGTATGGCTATGGCCAATCCCAGCTGAGTGGTTACCAGTGCCTCGGATATGCCCCCGGACATCATCTTGGGATCCCCGGTGCCGAACAGGGTGATAATATGGAAGGTATTTATCATTCCGGTCACGGTCCCGAGCAGTCCCAAAAGCGGGGCGATGGCACCCAGGATATTCAGGGTGGGCAAGAACCTCTCCAACCTCGGAACCTGGCGGAGTATCGCCTCCTGGATGGCGTTTTCCATCACTTCCCGGGTTTGACCCATATGCTCCATTACCGATCCGAGCACCCGGCAAGTGGGAAACCTGCTGTTCTTCTCGCAATAATTCCTGCATTCCTCCCAGTCCTGGTTTTCTATATAGGAATTGATGTCCTGCATGATCCGGTCGGAGTTGGAGCGAATCCTCACCAGGAAGAAGAGCCTCTCTATCGTTATCAGCAGTGCGGCCAGGGCTACCAGGAAAATGGGCCAGATCAGCATGCCCCCGGCCTCTATCCAGTCCGCGAGCCCCCGGCTCTGGGAAAGGCGCTTGAACACCGCCCCTCCGGAAAGGTCCATGGGAAGATGATCGGATTCGCCCTGTACATAATCCTCTATATCGCCTTGCTGGAACCAGGACAAATCCGCAGGAACTGCCACCATTTCTCCCTGTGAATTCACTTGCAGGTATCCAACTTTACCCTTGGAATTCTTGTATACCGAATTCATGGCTCCCACGCGCATAATGTCCGCCTTTTGCTTTTCCCCCTGTTCGCCAATGATCTCGCCATTGTATTTTTCTATATTCCCGGATTCCCGCATCTCGGTCCAAAAAACCCCGGCGAGGTCTTTTATTCCTTCCATTCCGGGGAAATGCTCTTTTTCCAGCAAGGGGGCCAACTTCTGGAACCTGTCCCGGTACTCGCTGCTTACCGGGCTCTTCTGCACCAGGGAATGGGCGTTCTTGGCAGCGGTAAACACGGTTCCCTGTACGTTTTTTACCGCATCCTTTTCCTTTTCAATCTCCTTTTGCAGTTTTGCCTTCTGCTCGGAGAGATTGTTGAACTCCTCCTTGGCCCGCTTCAAACCGGATTTCTCCTTCTCCAGGTTCTGTTTCAGCCCCTGCAATATCTCTTTCAACCGGGCACGGTCCTTTTCAACCAACTCTTCGGTCTTCAGGGCGGCCTCCCGCATCTCCCGGCTTTCCTTCTCCACCTTGTCCCTTACATCCCCCTTGCTATTATCGGCTGCCAAGCAAAAACCGGACAATGCCAAAACAAGGACAAAACCTGCGATCAATCCAATCTTAACTCTCATTAGTCCAGGCCTCCTATGGGCAGATCAACCAACTTCACCGCCTGCTTCTGGTTTGCCATCTCCAGGGCCCTGCTTATGGAGCGGTTGTATTCATCCGGGAGCTGAACCCATTTTTGTTTCTCCTCGCTCCAACGCCCCACCTGTTCACCGTCCTGGGACCGGTAGAACCTGGCCAGCCTGCCTATCCGGAGCAAATCCACCTGCATGGTTTTACCCTCTATATCGATAGTTCCGGTACCAGCCTCCACCGTATTCCCGTACTTGGCCTCCACCTGCATCGCTTCCAGGATGCGGCGCAATTTCTCGTCCAGTCCCACGTGATAGTCGTTCATGGACTCGCGCAGGAACTTTATCCGATCGCGCCGCTCCTTTATCAGGAACGTGTAGTCGGACTGCACGAAATTGCCCAACTCATCCACCAAATTGTCCATGTACGGCTCCAGCTTCATCCTGAGCTCCCGCATCTCGGACTTCTTGTCCTCAAGCCGGGAGATAGCCTCCTTTTCCTGCTCTATATACGCCTCATACTTCTTGTTTTGATACTTGTGCCAGTCCAGACGGGTCTTGACCTGCCTGATCCGGCTTATCAGGGCGGCCTTTTCCTGCGACCAGCGGTCAGCCTTCTCCTGCGCCCGGATCTGCTCCTTCAGGGAGGCGTTCATCCGGGATTTCAGCTTGCTTGCATCCACATCCCCTGCAGATGACAGGGTGGGGAAAACCATCCCCAAACAAAATACAACAGTACCCAAAAGAACTCGGACTCTGTTTAACATCCTTTTCACCCTTTACTTGAGATTGTCTATTCCGGTAGCCTGCCCACAACTTCTTTCAATGCAACCAATACTGGAAGCATTTTGCCACCTGGAAATTTTTAATTTGTGTTTAGTGTTACCTATTTGCTTTTCGTGTTACGAATATAAATATCTTACAGTTTTGTCAAGGAATTTTTTTTACCACTCTTAATAGCTAATCTCGTATCCCACCTTGAAGAACCTGGGCATTCCGTAATATACATAGTTGTCATTCTTTTTGTCCCCGTTTATTTCCACCTCCTGGTCAAAGACGTTGTTTAGCGCAAAGGTCAGACTCCCTTTGGGCAACTTGTAATTCCCGGTAATGTTCAAGGTGGAGGTGTTATCCAGGTTATCCGGCCTGCCGGATTTAAGATTAGTGTGCAATCCCAGGGAGAGGCCGGGGGTATTGTATTTGGCACCCACTGCAGAATCGAACTTGGGCCCGGTTTGATAATCATTGCCCTCCGGGTCCTCGGCAGAAGGATCACACCAGGTACCGGAGTTATATACGGCGATGTACCTGGCAAAGGTATTCGCAGACGCAAAAGGGGTCAATTCCAGGTCCCAATCCATCCCCACGCTCTTGTAATCTCCTGCATTGTAATACACATAGGGATATCCTCCCTCGGGTTTGTGGCTCTCTATCTTGTCCTGGTAATCCATGAAGAAGCCCGCCAGCCTCAGGTGGCTAAACCGATTGCCGAATTTCACCCCTCCTTGGTAGGTCCATCCCTGTTCAGGAGAGAGATCCGGATTACCTTCCAGCAACCAGGAATCGTAATACAGATTGTTGAAAGT
>CAJXKR010000124.1 GCA_913055815.1 uncultured Desulfohalobiaceae bacterium
CTCTTCGGAGATATCCAACTTGTCCGCCATCAAGGCAAATTCCTGGAGCATCCTGTCCTGGCTGATTGCATCCTCCTTCACATCCTGCAAAAGAGAACTCACCCTTTCCTTTAACGCGGAAAACTTTTCCTTGGACAAATAAGCTGACCTCTGTTCTATCTCTGAGAGCCAGGTTTGCACTTTCTCCAATCTGGACAACAGATCCGGCCTTATGGCCTCACCTTCCTTTGTCCTGGACATTTCCCAATTCTCCAGCGCCTTGACAAGTCCGGATCCAAAAGTTCGGACGACTTCGTCGCTTTCTCCCAGTCTAGTTTCCTGCCAAAGATAGGGTATATTCAACAGGGAATTATAATCCGGCTGAAAACTGTCCCCTTTTTCAGCAGCCAATATTGCCAGTTGATTGAACATCGCATCTACATAGGATTTATTTAAACTTACCGGCAATTCCTCGGATCTGAACAACTTCCAGTTAAGGCGGATTTCCAGGCGTCCACGAAGGGCATACTCACTTACAACCCTTTCCCAATCCGGTTCCATGAACTGTAAAAAGGACGGCAATTTCCATTTAATATTCAGTTGCTTACTGTTCACACTCTTTATCTCCCAGAATTGGAAACAGAATTCATCTTGTTCCTGATACGAACCGTAGCCGGTCATACTCTTTGCCATTGTCTTCCTCACTTGCTTTTTTGGTATCTTTGCTTTATGACTTCAATTTTATCCGGTAATTCTCCCTTATCCCGGACAACATAGTTTGCAGATAATTGGCCCCGTAATCCGGATATGTCCAGGGTAGTTCCTCCCACTGCCCGTTTTTGTACATCAGGGTCAAGTCCGCCCAAACTCCGGATTGCAAATAGACCCTGTGCGGTGCGTTTTTGCCGGTAGCCAATATTAGGCGCTGCAAAAAGATGAGCCCGGGATCGAGATTGAACCTCCTATCCCCGGATGGCCTGGCATATTTCTTTTCCAAGTCATCTGCAAGCAGCTTGATATCAGCAAGTTCCGAAGGGTCAACCAACTTTTTTGAAGTAAATATCCTTCTGTATACAGGACTACCCAACTCTTTATCATAATATCTGCTTTCTTGGAAATAGAAAAGTTCGGAAAAAAAATCCATCTCTCCGAAAGATTCCTGCAATTCGATCCACAGGTCCGGCCAAACCTCGCTCCAATTACTGCTAAGCATTGAAAAAAACGGCTGGGCTGGTTGTGCTTGTTTCAAGTTGCTCATTTTGCGGATTGTGAAGTTAAAAGTTATCTGCCAATTGTTATCCGTTTTTTGTTAATTGTTAACAGCGAAACTTTCAGCCTTGCAACGAAGCAGAAAATAGTTGTTAAGCATGAAGTCAATAAGATACTTGCAATAACCTATCTTTTATTGCTTAAAAGCTAAACAGCTTATGAGCTTAACAACTTTAAACCTTTTCCACATATATCCCTTCTTGGTCTGCCGCAATCGGACGTGCTTCAACCAGGGAAGCCTTTTGCAAATCTTCCTTGCTCTCGGAAAAGAAACTCAGTGTATAGTACTCGTTCATTCCCAGTGCAGGATTTTTTTCTTCCAAAATCACTCTTAGAACGGATTCCTTGTTTAATCTTTGCAAAAAAAGGTCCTTTTTTGCACGAAACAGTTCGTGCATTTCCCTGCTTCTTTGCTTTTTTTCAGACCTGGATACCACGGGTGACATTTTGGAAGCCTTGGTACCTGGCCTGGGGGAAAAGACAAAGACGTGACCGTAAGTAAAAGGCAATTTTTGAACCAAATCGCGGGTTTCCAGAAAGTCTTCCCTGCTTTCGCCCGGAAATCCCAGCAGGATGTCAACTCCCAGTGCGTAGATTCCCCAGTAACTGTTCAGCTTGCTTATAAATTCTTCTATATCAGTACTACTGTAATGCGATCTGCCCATGCGATCCAGAATCCCAGTACTCGCGCTTTGCAGTGAAACATGCAGGTGCGGGCAGACCAGGGCTGAAGCAATTAAGGTTTCCAGGCCCTTGGAGTTCAACAAGGAAGGGTCCAATGAACTAAGGCGCAGCCGGATATCTTGTCCGTAATACCTGTACAGGACTCTGTCCAGCCAGGCGACGAGATCCCAGAAGTCCTTCATATCCCTGCTCTGGTATTCGTACTGCCCCAAATTGATACCGCTTATCACCACTTCCCTGAACCCACGGGAGTAAAGCCTGTGGATCTCCCTTGCAATATCTTCTGGATCCCGACTCCTGGAAGCACCCCGGGTGAAGGGGACTATACAATAAGTACACACCCGGGAGCAGCCGTCCTGGACTTTCACCACCGGCCTGGCCCGGGAAAAATCCGAGATGTTCAGGGCCTCGAACTGGAAAGTTTCTGCTGTTCCGGCTTCCTGTTCCTTAACTGGTAATTCCCCGGAATTGCACAAATAACGTATATAATCCGCAGCTTGGGACTTTTCTTCCTGGGGGACAAGCTTTTTTACCCCGGACAACTCCCTCAACTCTTTACCAAAGTGCTTTACCGCACAACCTGTGACAACAATCCATACTCCGGGATTCTCGCGGTAAAATCTCCTGACTGTCTTGCGCAGATCCTGCAGTGCCCTGGAAGTAACCGCGCAACTGTTCAAAAGGATACAATCCGCCTGTTTCGGAAAACTCGCTTCCTCCATACCTTCCATGGCATCCAGTTTCTCTTTCAATGCCTGAGTTTCGTATTGATTTATCTTGCAACCGAAAGTATACAAGAATACTTTTTTATTACTCATAAATTATACCTGCGGCAAGCACTTCACCATGTCCGGAATAAAATGCTGCTATCTGTCCGGGAGTTGCGGGTTTGCGTGGCTCCCGGAAAAACACCTCCATCTCGTGGCCGTGCCAGTACACTTCTGCAGCAGTGGCCTCTTGCCTGTACCTGGTCTGTACGTAGACAAAATCCGGCCACTGCGAATACTCCACCAGGATGTTCAGATCTCCAACCCTGCAACTTTCGGATACGCATTCCTGGCTTGTACCAACTACCAGGGTGTTGTTCTGCAGATCCTTTCCCAAGACGTACAGTGGTTCTGAATATGATATCCCCAGGCCCCTGCGCTGTCCCATGGTATATTTGTACAGTCCCTGATGAGTTCCAAGCAACTTGCCTTGGGTGTCCTTAATAGGACCCGGGGGAGGTGGAGTTTCCACATTGTCAAGTATAAATGTCCTGTAGTCGTTATCAGGAATAAAGCAAACTTCCTGACTTTCCTGTTTGTCTACCGGAAAGAAGGATCTATCCTGCAATGCCTTGTAACTATCTACCTTGCGCCAATCCGCCAAGGGGAAACAGGCATGTTCCAGCTGTGAAGCAGTCAGCAGGGCCAGGAAATAACTCTGCTCCTTGTCCTTGTCCGCTCCCCTGAAAAGGGCTTTGCGGCCGGATATGCATTTCAGGCTCGCATAATGGCCTGTGGCAAGAATATCCGCCCCCAAACCCATGGCCGCTTCCAGGAGTATTCCGAATTTTATCCTCCTGTTGCACAATGCGCACGGGTTGGGTGTCTGTCCCTGGATATAGGTATCTACAAAAGGATCAATCACCAACTCCCTGAACTCTTTGGTTAAATCCAGGAGATGATATGGGACATCCAGATGCTCGCACTTTTTGCTGAGTTCATCGCTTACCCGGTACATTTCTGCATCCGGATCTTGAAAAAAGGCATGCAGGGCTATCAACTCGTGCCCTTGTTCCTGCAGGAGTTTAAGAGAAAATAAACTATCCACACCTCCACTTATTGCCACAGCAGTTGTCATCTTATCGCTCAAACCTATTAAATCCCCTGTGGTTCAGGTAAATCAGGCAAATTCTCCTCCAGGACATGGCCTGCTTTAAGCAACAATTTTTCTCCAAAATTGGGTCCAAAGAACTGAATTCCCACCGGCATGCCGCTTTCCCCTCCCAAACCCGCAGGCAGGGACAAGCCTGGCAGTCCGGTCAAATTCAGGGAATTAGTAAACACGTCTGTCAAGTACATTTGCAAAGGATCCTGTATCTTCTCACCCAGGTTGAAGGCAGTGGAAGGCGTCACAGGGGCGCAGAGG
The DNA here is from genome assembly GCA_913055815.1 of uncultured Desulfohalobiaceae bacterium. Lineage (GTDB taxonomy): Bacteria > Desulfobacterota > Desulfovibrionia > Desulfovibrionales > Desulfothermaceae > CAJXKR01. Next base: position 4,066 of record CAJXKR010000124.1, read on the forward strand.
AGGTCGCATTCAGACAAGGCACCCAGAAAGTCCTCCCGAATCAATCTTCTTGCCTGGGCCGCCTTTTTGTAATAGGCATCGTAATAACCCGAGGAAAGAACGTAAGTGCCCAGGATTATCCTGCGCTGCACCTCGTTGCCGAAAGCCTGGGACCTGTTTTTGGTATACATCTCTATCAGGTCCGAAACACTACTGTCCCTCCACCCGTAGCGCACTCCGTCGTATCTTGCCAAATTGGAACTGGCTTCCGCCATGACGATAATATAATAGGCTGCAATGGAGTAGGGGGAATAAGGCAACTTTACAGGCTTGACTTCCGCTCCCAAGTCCCTGGCCAAATCCAGGACCTGTTTGCATTTTTCCTCCACTTCAGCAGACAAGCCTTCGCTCCAGTACTCTTCCGGCACACCCAGTTTCATTCCCTTCAAATCCTCACTTTCACTCAAGGCTTCCAGATAATCAGGTACATCCTCGGGGGCGCTGGTGGAATCCTTGGGATCCTGCCCGGCAATCTCCTGCATCACCAAAGCAGCATCCCGGACTGTCCTGGTCAAGGGCCCCGCCTGGTCCAGGGAGGAGCCATAGGCAACCAAGCCGAAGCGGGACACCCTGCCATAAGTGGGTTTCAATCCCACCAAACCGCAAAAGGATGCAGGCTGCCTTATGGAGCCCCCAGTATCCGTACCCAGGGCAAACGGGCATTGATAAGCAGCCACGCTGGCTGCCGAGCCTCCGCTGGATCCTCCGGGGACTTTTTCCGGATTCCAGGGATTCCTGGTCGGGAAAAAGGCGGAATTTTCAGTAGAGGAGCCCATGGCAAATTCATCCATATTGGATTTTCCCAGAATCAGGGCCCCGGCATTTTTCAATCTTCGGACACAATCGGCATCGTAAAAAGGGACAAAATCCTTGAGCATCTTGGAGGCGCAGGTAGTGGTTATACCGCTTGTAGCCAAAACATCCTTTATTACCGCCGGGACCCCCCAAAGCGGCTTTTTTTGATCCGGGCCAATTTTATCCATGTCCTCTGCCTGTTCCAATGCTTCTTCCCGGTTTATATTCAAAAGTGCGCCCAGGCTTTGCTCTGTTTCATCGATCCTGTCCAGATATGCCTGGACAACCTCGCGCACTTTCAAATCCTTGTTCTGAATATTTTTGCACAATTCACTCAAGGGCATCTTGCAAATGCTATTCATTGTACTACCTCTCTTGCTTACTACTGCATTGGGTTAGTGATCAAACCTATATGTTTTATTTCCCTATCCGGAAATCAAGAAATTTCCCGACTGGAAATCTTGAACTCTCTTCTTTCTTGCTTTCAGTTTTGAGCTTTTAGCTCAAAAAACCTTGGGAACCACGAAGAAGCCTTCATTTTCCTCCGGAGCGTTTTGCAGGACCTCTTCCCTGCTATAATCGGAACGAACCTCATCCGACCTCAATGCCCTGGAATGGCTCAGGGGTGAATACAAGGGTTCTGTCTCGCTTGTATCCAATTCTTCCAACTTGTCCATGTAATCAAGGATGTCGTTGAACTGTTGCGCAAATGTCTCCAGTCTACGGTCATCGATTTCCAGCCTTGCCAAATTTGCTATCTTGGAAACTTCCTGCTTGCTTATCTTCATGTTTTCACCCCTTCAAAGGTTATTTCGGAAAGTTAATATAAAAACTTTCGCAGTAGCGTTAGTATCTTTATCTTAACCAAGAACAAAGAACCAGGAACAGTTACCCTAATCTTCTTCCCATGCCTTTTTATATCGCTCTCGAAACCTCTTTTTATCCAGTGGGATTAGGCTCCGGTTCCTGGGCTTGAACAAAAACAGCTCCTGCCGGGCCCGTCCTTTTTGATCCCAATGCAGGGGGGCCATACTCCAGGTGAAATTCCTAACCCTGGACAACTTCCCATTCATGTCCTCCGGTGGCCAAGTACTGGAATGCAATTTTAGGGTATGGATAAAGCGTAAGAAATCGTATCCCAGTGCAACCCAGAAATCCGCATCACCTTGGACTGTTTCACGCAGGCCCTTTTTCAGAAAACGCACTGCCCTGCTTTTACTGTAAGTATTCCATCCACCCGGCATGAGAGCCAAATTGAAATAACCGTACTCCACCTTGTCTATCTTTTTTATTTGCTGACTCCACAATGTCGGCCCCAAAAATATAATCCGGCTTTCACCAAAATAAAAGAATTCCGGGATCAAAAGCCTGGCCATATTAAAGTTGTCAGGGATAAACACCGCCTTGAAATCCGGGTCCGGCCTTTCGTTCGAGGTGGCGTTTTCAGGCTTTTCTTGGCCATATTCCTTTTTTTCAAAGTCTTCAGGCACATTGAGCATATTTGCAACCACATCCTTCAAACCTGACTGACTCCCCGGTGGATATCTGGTAAGCCCGGTTAACGTGGCATTGCTATCAGCTACCTGTCTCCGGAATATCTTGGCCCTTTTCACTCCATAATCGCTTTGGGGATACAATATTGCAAAATTCTCTATATTCAAATCTCTGGTCAAAAATCTTACCATGGGCCTGACCTGATCTTTTAGTCCCGGGAAAAATCTAAATGCGCTTTTCCCTTCAGTGCCGGGATTCAAATCCGATAAAAAGGTAAAAAACACGCGATCCTTGTGCATCTCATGTTTGTAAATCTCTTGCCAAACACCTTTTCTAAGGGGACCTCCCACAAGCTTGTATTTGTCGGGTAAATTAATCAGTTGCTCCTTCCAATCCGGACTCGCAGTATTAATAATAGTCAGCTGAACATCCATTTCCATGCGCGTAAATTGCCAGTTGGCTATGTCCAATCCCTTCAGGATCTTCCAGCCGAGTTCCTGATAAGAACCGTCCAAGGGTAATAGCAAAGCTATCCGCAGGGACGGAAGACCGTATTTCTTTTCCAATTCCTTTAACCTGGACTTCAGGTATTCCTTGTTCACCAGTTCGGAGCTATGCATTATAAAGCCCAGTTCCTTCATGGCTGTGGACCAGTCCAACATACCTTGTCCCAACTGCTTTGTATTGCCCAACCATACCAGGAGTGCATATGGATATTGCAGCATCCTCCCTTCCGGAATAGATTCTTCTATACTACGCCAATTCAATTCTTTCCTGCCGGCAATAAATGTTATGAAATCCTTTTCCATCTTGAGCTTTTGTCTTTTTTCTTCCGCTTGTTTGTATACTTCCCTCTGGATGCTCCATAGGGACCTATATTGCCCTTTTGAAAAATTATATTTATTCAGGGCTTCAAGAGCACTGAATTTCACAGGCCAAGGAACTTCCTTTGCCTGGATCAAATCCCTTAAGTAATTTTCATAGGGTTCATCACCCTCCTTGAACTTCTTGAGAAGACTAACACACTTGTGCCAACTCCAGGAGTCGCCAACATCAGGTTCCAAATCTTTCCATTTGTCCAGATTTTCTTCAGCCAGGGAAAAATTCTGGTTTTGAATTGCGCTGTAACTGATTCTTTTAAATATCCGTCGTTTCAATTCCTTTTTCAAAGGCCTCTTTTGAAGCAGTTTTAGATAAAGTTTCTCAGCCAAGGGATATTTTTCTTTTTGCCAAGCGCTTTCAGCTCGCTGTTTAATTTCGTGTTTGGATAGCTTATCCAAGTCCTTGGGTACTTTTTTCTTGGGAGCACAAGCTGCAAAAAACAAGAAAAAGACAGAAAACAGACAAATACATGACCACAACGTATTCTTGTTTAAACACCAATTCTTTGGAAGGATAATGACTGAATTTTTAGGAGTTTCCTGGATTTTCATATAATCTCCTGCTCTTTATGGGGCCCATTAAAAAAGACCTGATCCCTTATTGGGACCAGGTCTTTTTTATAATGCGGATATTTTTTATGTCAATATCGGTTTTGACAAAAGCAGATTATTTCTGTTCTGTGTATTCAGCATCTACCACATCTTCGTCACTTTGACCTCCGCCCTGGCTTTGGTCGCTACCTTCTCCGGCACCGGCTTGGGCACCTCCTGCCTCTGCACCTTCATTCTGCTGTTGATACAATTGTTCTGCCAGCTTGTGGGAAGCCTGGGACAACTCGTCCATTGCACTCTGGATAGCGTCCTTGTCGTCACCTTCCATTACGTTCTTAAGCTCTTGAATCTTGCCTTCGATTTCGCTGCGCAAGTTCTCATCCAGTTTATCGCCGAGATCCTTCATGGATTTTTCAGTGCTGTAAATCAAGGAATCGGCTTGATTCCTGGTTTCAATGAGCTCGCGTTTCTTCTCGTCTTCCTGGGAATGCTCCTCCGCCTCTCTTTCCATTTGCTTGATCTCTTCTTCTGACAAACCGCTGGTAGGTTGAATCCTTATGGATTGCTCCTTGCCCGTACCCTGATCTTTGGCAGATACATTCACGATTCCGTTTGCGTCTATATCAAAAGTCACCTCGATTTGAGGCACTCCCCTGGGTGCGGGTGGGATTCCCTCCAGTTCGAAGTTGCCCAAGCTCTTGTTGTCTGTTGCCATGGGCCTTTCACCCTGCAGAACATGTATGGAAACCGAGGACTGGTTATCCGCTGCAGTAGTAAATGTCTGGCTCTTTTTAGTGGGTATGGTGGTGTTCTTTTCTATCAATTTGGTGAACACACCGCCCATGGTTTCAATACCGAGGGACAACGGGGTTACGTCCAGCAGGAGTACATCCTTTACATCGCCTGCCAGGATACCGCCCTGAATAGCAGCACCCATTGCAACCACTTCGTCCGGGTTAACTCCCTTGTGGGGCTCTTTGTTAAAGTATTCCTGAACCTTCTTTTGTACCAGGGGCATCCTGGTCATTCCGCCCACCAAAATCACTTCGTCTATCTCCTTGGTTGAAAGCCCGGCGTCCTTCAATACGGTTTCGCAGTGATTGATGGTCTTGTCCACGAGTTCACTGGTCAAGGATTCCAATCTTGCCCTGCTCACCTTCATATTGAGGTGTTTGGGGCCGTTCTGGTCCGCAGTGATAAAGGGGAGATTGATCTCAGTCTCCATGGTGCT
>CAJXKR010000125.1 GCA_913055815.1 uncultured Desulfohalobiaceae bacterium
GCTTATAAAGCGCACTTTGCTCGGGAATATAGATGCCGATATAATCAGGATGACCGATTTGCCAGTATTTATGTATAAAAAGGATTACTATTTGTTCAAGCACTGGGATTTGAACAAGGTTTTGTATGCTACGGATTTCAAGGGTACAGACAGTAAAGTGATGCCTTATCTCAAAAACAAGGAGTTCCAGGCTGATAGATTGTATTTGTTGCATGTGGGCAGCCGTGCACCGGATCCGGCTACTGACAAAAACAGAAGGGAGGAGGTGGATAACAAACTGCAAAGGTTGGCAGCTGAATGCGCAGGAGCCTACAATAGTGTGGAAAAGCTGAATGTGGTGGGAACGGTAAGAACCCAGATAGTCAGGAAAGCCAAAAGCCATGGTGTTGATTTGATTGTGGTGGGAAAGCAGGACAAGGCAAAGGGTCTGGATCAACTTTTGGGATCTACAGCCGAGGCCCTGCCGCACAAGGCGCATTGTTCTATATTTATTATTTCAGGTGTGCAAAATCGGAGGTCAGAGTAGTATGGACTGGATATACAAGAATTTAGTCTTTATCGCATCCTTGTTGATAGTGTTCTTTTTCGTGGGCCTGGGAATATACGATCCGGATCTGCTCTCCGAGGTTTCCAGCTATATCCACAAGATGATAATAGATAATTTTGGATGGGGGTATTTACTGGCTGCGTTTTTTTTCCTGGTATTCAATATATGGTTTGCCATGAGCAAATACGGGGACATAAAGCTGGGCAAAGAGTATGAAAAGCCTCAATATTCCTATTTTGCTTGGTTCAGCATGATGTTCGCCGCAGGCATGGGGATTGGAATGATCTTTTGGGGTGTTGCCGAGCCCATGAGCCATTATTTGAATCCCCCGGAGTATATCCCGGACAGCTCCGGAGAAGCGGCCAAATTTGCCATGAGATACAGTTTCTTCCACTGGGGACTCCAACCCTGGGGGATCTATATCACCATGAGCATGGCCATAGCCTATTTTTCCTTCAGAAGGGGGATGCCGCCGCTGATTTCCAGTTGTTTCTACCCCTTGCTGGGGGACAGGATATACAGCAGCATCGGGTATATAATCGATATCCTAGCAGTTTTCGCAACCATCTTTGGTATAGCTACCTCCCTGGGTTTGGGGGCTATGCAGATTACGAGCGGAGTGGGATTTGTCTTTGGTTTTGAATCCAGCTTCCAGGTGATATTCATCTTGATTTGCGTTGTGACGGTCCTGTTCATGATTTCCAGTATGACAGGATTGGACAAGGGGATCCAGATACTGAGCAAGACAAACATACTCTTGGCCATGATTCTCCTGGGTTTTTTGCTCCTGGTTGGTCCGACCACCTATATATTGAATATTTTTACCAGTACTGTAGCTGATTATTTTTCCTCGCTGTTCGACATGAGCTTGTCCACCCATCCCTTCCGGGGATATAAATGGACCCAGTCCTGGACACTCTTCTACTGGGCCTGGTGGATAGCCTGGTCTCCCTTTGTGGGGCTGTTTGTAGCCAGTATTTCCAGGGGCAGGACAATCAGGGAGTTTATTCTGGGAGCCCTTTTGGTCCCCACTTCCCTGACCTTCCTTTGGTTCAGTGTCTTCGGGGGAGCGGCCTTTCATATTCAGTTGAATACCGATGCCTCCATCGCCCGGATTGCTTCCGAAGATGTCTCGATTGTCCTTTTCCAGCTTTTTTCGCATTATCCCATGGGCACTGCCCTTACCATCGTAACTGTGCTGCTCTTGGGGATATTTTTTATAACTTCCGCTGATTCGGCGACTTATGTGCTTTCCATGATGACCTCCAACGGCAGGCTGTCTCCTCCGGCTGTCAAAAAGCTTGTCTGGGGCTTTACCATCTCCTCCACTGCGACCATATTGCTCTATTCCGGGGGGTTGGAGGCACTGCAGAAAATGGCCATAGCAGCGGCACTACCGTTTACTGTTATTATGCTTTTTATGTGCAAAAGCCTGCTCAAGGCCCTTGAATACGAATATACCCAGGAATTGTATGGTTCGGATTCGGAAGGGGATGAGTTTACGTCCAATCACTAGCTATGGATCTTGTGTTTCAGGATGCGGGCAAGGCCTGGTAAAAGCCGTTATGACAGACCAGTTGCAGGGAGGTGCCGTAGAGTTCCTCTAAGCTCTCCCGGGTCATTAGTTCATGCTTGTTGCCGTCAGCCAGGATGCAGCCGTTTTTCAAGAATACCACCCTTTCCACTTCCGGGGGGATCTCGTGGATGTGGTGGGTGACCAGGATAACGGTTTGTTCCTGCTGTATAAGGCTGCGAACGATTTGCAGGTATTGGAAGCAGGCTTTCAGGTCCAGGCCGCTGGTGGGTTCATCCAGTACCAGTGCCCGGGGATTGTTCACCAGTGCCCGGGCCAGTAGCAGAAGGCGCTGCTCCCCTGTGGAAAGATTGGAGAATTTCCTGTCCTTGAGGTGCGATATGCCCAGCATTTGCATTGTCCTTGCAGCCATTTCCCTGTCCTGCGGATTGAATTCTTGATGCGACCAGACATCGATACTGGAGTAAAAGCCGGATAGTACTACGTTTTCTCCTTGGGAATGCCTCAGGTACTGGTTTTGGAGGTCCTGGGACACCATACCCAGTCGGGTGCGAAGGTCCCATACGTTCCAGTCCTTTTTTCCGAATATATTTAGGTGTCCGTTATTTTGACCCAGCACGGGATAGATCTCCCTGGACAGGAGCATGAGCAGTGTGGATTTGCCTGCACCGTTGGGACCGAGTATAGCTGTACTGCACCCTTGTGGGATCTCGAGGGACAAGTCTTTTATTGCCAGTGACAATCCCCGATATGCGGAGATGTTTTGGGCATCCAAAATTTTGCTCATAAATATGGCCCCGGTTTAAGCCGGTTGAGATTCCTGGTCAAATATTCAGATTGTAACAAGTCCTGTCTTAACAGGCTTGGACTACGTTTTAGCAGGCCTTTTGCCATACCGGAAAAGAAAAATACAATTAAACTTCCCAGTAGACAAGTAAAATTTTTACGGTTTACATCTGCAGGGTTCATCGTTCACAATAAGCTTTATTAAATAAGAGAGGTGGAAATGGGTTTGCAGTTGAATATTTCCCTGGCCCAGTTGGAAGTGTCCTCTGATCCTGAGGTGAATTTGAAGTCCGCTGAAGGCTTGGTGAGCAGGGCAGCAGAGGAGCAATCGGACTTGCTTGTTCTGCCGGAGATGTTCATGGCGGTTCCGGGCCGGGACAAAAGGCCAGCTGACTATGCGGAAGATTTGAATGGCCGGTTTGTGAGTAGCCTGTGCGATATGGCCTATGACAATTCAATCCATTTACTGGCAGGAATTTGGGAAAAGGCTGAGCCAGTGGAAAAAGCGGGAAATACTTTGGTACTGATTTCAACTCAGGGAGAAATAAGATCTGTCTATAGAAAGATGCATCTTTTCGATTCCCTGAATAAAAAAGAATCCGACACCATGCAAAAGGGAAGCGCTCTGCCGGAATTGTGTTATTTTAATGATATCCGTGTGAGTTGCGCTATATGCTATGACTTGAGGTTTCCGGAAATATTCAGAATGCAGAGCCTTGAGGGGGCGGAACTGTTTGTTCTCCCCTCTGCCTGGTATCAGGGAAATTTCAAGGAGGAGCAGTGGATGACCCTGCTCAAGGCCAGGGCCCTGGAAAATACAGTGTTTGTAGCTGGATGCAATCAGGTGGGTGAAGGATTTTGCGGCCGCAGCGCGGTAGTTGATCCCTTTGGGAATGTGGTGACAGACCTGGGTGAGGGTTCTTGCCTGAAAACCGTTAGTATACAAAAAGACAGATTGTTGGAGGTCAGGGACAAGTTGCCGGTGTTAGAGCATCGCAGGAATGATCTCTACGATTTGTCCGGGAAATAAATTAAAAGTCCCACAGCATTTTGCAGAACAAGCTATAATGAACCTGTTTCTGTGACACTTGAATGATTTTGTGGCAGAGGTCTTACAGCTTTTTCAAGTGATCCAGCTGGATGTTGGATTCGTTTAATCCCTCCAATTTGTAGACACGGATTTTGTTGCTTCTGGGAAATTCCTTTTTGAGTAGGTTTTTGAGGGTCTTTTTCAATTTGTCTTTTTCCACCTGGAATCTATCTTGATAAAATCCGTTTTCGATGATTTCGAAATATTCCTTTTCCCTTTTTACTATGATAACAGAGCGGTTGCGTTTAAAGGTCCTGAGATCCAGACAATGACCCACAGGGATCTTTTCCAGTCTCTGAAGGATATTCGGTATTGCGGCGGAAATGTCCAGCATAAAAATGTTCTTAGTGGTTTGATCAACGGTTTAAGATTTTGGCATTGATTTTGATTGCTATCAATAACAAACTACAATCCAAGCAGGTCAAAATAGTCGTGGTTTCTCTCTTGATCAGCATTGGCAGTTATTGTAATTACAGTAACGTGTTTACAAGCAGAATAGATAGGGAACTTTTGTTTTATCAGGGCTAAATATATGCAAGAAAAGTGTCTGGTCTGTATGCAGGCCGAGGTGTATTTGTTCTATACCGAGAGAGACCTGGATTACTGGCGTTGTCCAGTATGTTGGGCCACGTTCCTGGATAGATCCAGGCATCCGGATCCGCAGCAAGAATACCAAAGATACTTAGAGCACGACAACGATCCAAATGATCCGGGGTACCGCAAGTTTTTAAGTAAGTTGGCGGACCCGCTGCTGCAGAAGTTGACTCCATCCAGCAAAGGCTTGGACTATGGATGCGGCACTGGGCCTGCTCTGGCCATGATGTTGCAAGAGTGTGGATACGGGATGAGGATTTATGATCCATTTTTTTATCCTGATAGATCAGTGCTACAACGGGAATATGATTTTGTGACTTGTACTGAGGTGGTGGAACACTTCCATCTGCCATATTCAGAGTTCGTCTTTCTGGACGGCTTGTTGCGCCCCGGGGGCTGGTTGGCTGTTATGACCAGCTTTTTGACCATGGACGAACGCTTCGGGCAGTGGAGCTACCGCAGAGATCCCACCCATGTAGTCTTTTATAAACAAGAGACGTTTCAAGTACTGGCGGACCATTTGGGTTGGAGCTGTGAAATTCCTTGCAAGGACGTGGTGCTGTTGCAAAAGTCCGGTCCAGATCCAATACACGAAGGATCGGGATAATAATTATTACCCTCCTGTAATTCTCAATAAGATACTTACTACCTGGGTCCTCCTTGGGTTTCCGGTGATGTACCCCTGTTTAAAATATGATTCCTAAGATAAAACTGAGTATCTACCGCATGCTATGCAGTGTAGATGATCTTCTACCCCTGGAATTTTTCTCTGTACATTCGATTGTCCGCCTCGCGGAAAAGGTCCTGCAAATCAGATAGTTGGTCTTCGCTCATTGAGTGGCCCATGGACATTGAGAGTGGTAAATCCGGATTGGTGTTGTTGTAATCCTGCACTGCTCTACGTATTCTGTCCAGCAATCGTTCCATTACCTCCCGAGTGACATTAGTTAGCAATACAGCGAATTCGTCTCCACCGATCCGGGCCACAATGTCGCTGGAGCGCAAGTTGGTCCGCATTATTTCTGCAGCTTTGACGATCAGCTTGTCCCCAAAAAGGTGTCCTTTGGTGTCGTTTACAGACTTCAGGCCATCCAAGTCGCACACGATTATCCCTATGGGAGCGTAACGTCCGTCCGAGAGCCGTTTGATTTCCCCATCGAAAAAGTTGCGGTTGTACAGTCCGGTCAGGGAGTCGTAGATCCCCATCTCTTTCAGCTTTTCCTCCATACGTTTCCTCTCGGTTATGTCTACAAGGGAAATTACACTCTGTTCAGTGTCCGGAATCAAGCTGATGGTTAAATAGCAGTAAAGCATTTTCAGGTTGCGGTCGTGTACCCGGAATTCGTATTGAAAGGAGGCTGCACCTGGATCCCGACGTCGAAGGTAGTGGTTTTCCTTCATCCAGGCTTTATCCTCTGGATGTACAAAATCTGTCCAGTATTTCTTCCCCTCGATCTCTTGTTTGGAATAACCGGAGATGGTTTCGAAAATTGAATTCACATGGGAAATAGTAGTGTCCCGGTCAACAATCAAAATAGCCGAGCCGGAAGTCTCGAATATGGTACGGTAGTAGTTCTCGGACCGGCGAATGGCCTCTTCCGCTAGTTTCCGTTCGTTGATATCGGTTACAAATCCCATGTAATTGACAATCTTGTTGTCTTTATCACGAGTTTGACGTATATTCAGGGACACCCACAATTTGGAACCGTCCCTTTGCTGGAATTGGCATTCATAGTTGGCTATCTCATCGTGTGTCTCCAGGAGTTGGCTGATTTGCTTCCTGTTCGAGGAATCGGCATAAACCTGGGTAGCTATGTCAGTTATGGAATCAATCAGATCCTGGGGGGAATCGTAACCCAATGACTGGGCAAGGGTGAGATTTGCCGAGATAAACCTGCCTTCCGGAGTAGAGATGAAAATCCCCACTGGAGCTTTGTTGAAAATCCTACAGAATTGTTCCGGAGTTAAATCGTTTATACCGGAGCCATTTATTGTAAATTTGTTTTCAGACATGTTCACATCCTCAGGCAGTAAAGTATAAAACAGTTTTACTAGTTGTGATCTATTTTATACCTGTTCAGTTTGTTGTGCAAGGTGCCCTGGGTGATTCCAAGAATCCTTGTGGCTTCGCTATGTTTTACCCCTTGCTCTCCCATAGGGTTGAAATCTGGTTATGAACCTGCAATTATTAACTTATACATTATTTAATCTTTGCTCACCAACACAACTTGGAGGAGTCTTATGAACATGCGGTGTTGCTGTATATTAGTGACTGTGATTGCGCTCGTACTGCTGTTTTGGAGTTTGAAACCAGGTTTTTTATATGCATGGAACAACACTGCCAATAATGCAGGAAATGATACTGTCCTGCAATTGTCCAAAGCTGAAAACATGGCCTTGGAAAGGCATCCCTCCCTGGAGCAATTAAGAGCCTCGATAAAAAGCAGCAGGAAAAAAGAGGTATATACTGGTCAGTGGGAAGATCCCAAGTTCTCCGCAGGGCTCTCCAATGCCCCGGTGGATACCTTTGATCCGGAGCAGGAGCCTATGACCCAGGTCAAATTGGGTGTTGAACAAGAGATACCTTTTCCCGGAAAGTTGAGTCTAAAGCAAAAACTGCAGGATAAAAAGACACAGGTATATCGCTGGCAATTGCAGGATTTGAAGGCAAGACTGCTCAAGGAGGTTAGATTGGCCTGGCTGGAGAGGCTTTACCAGAAGCGTGCATTGCAAGTTGTCTCCAACAACCTGGAACTATTCGACGAATTGATAAGTGTTGCAGAGACCCAGTATGCGGTGGGAGACGGGCTGCAGCAGGATGTACTCTTGGCCAGGTTGGAGAGGGATCGGTTGTTGGACGAAAGAATGAGGCTGCAAAATGCAAGACAGAGGAGCAATAGCCGTTTGGCGGAACTAACGAAACAAATGGACGTAAAAGGATTCAATATACCCGAAGATTTGCCAAGGTTTGAACTTCCCTCTTCACTGGCTGCTGTAAGTAAAAGTTTGACTGAACATCCCTTGATAAAAGTGCAAGCCCAGAAGGTGGGCCAGAAACAAGCCGGAGTGGATTTGGCGGAAAAGGATTATTATCCGGACTTTGGAGTGCAGATCTCCTACGGGCACCGCAGGTATAAGGATCCCAGCGGGGAGCAAGCTGCAGATTTTGTAAGTGGGTCGGTTAAAATTGATCTGCCGGTGTTTACCGAGAATCGCCAGGACAAGAGAGTCGCCTCCGCCCTGGAGGACAAGAGGGCGTCCAGGAAGAAAATGGATACTGTTTTGCTGGAGCTAAAGCAAAGAGCCAGATCCAACTGGTGGGACCTGCAAAAGTTAAAAAACAGGATAACTCTGTTCGAAGGTACGATTGTCCCGGAAAGCAGGCAGACAGTGCGTGCGAACATGGCCGCCTATACCAACGGCAGACTGGACTTTTTGGATGTGGTCAGGGCCAGGATCCGGCATTTCAATTCCAAGCTGAAATTGTGCCGTCTGCGCATTGATGCAGTAAAGTCCCGGGTAAATCTGGTTTATCTTGCAAAGGGAGGGAATTCAAAATGAGAAAATTCTTCACTTACGCTATCTTGTTAATAATAGGTCTGGGTCTGGGTACTGGAGCTACTTGGATAGCGATCCAGCATCCTGCATGGGTACCTTTTGTTCAAGAGGTAAAGGAAGCTGATGAAAATGTCAAGTATGTGGGTCCCATGCATCCTCGGATAGTGCGGGATGAGCCCGGAGAGTGCCCTATTTGCGGTATGGAACTGGTTAAGAAAGAGGTGGGGGAAATAGAGCAGGACACCGCATCCGGGGAAGGGGAAATGAAGAATATGACTGCTGATAAACAGATGTCCGGGGACGGGTTCAAGCCGGGCATGGTTCGTATTGATCCGGTAGTGGTAAATAACCTGGGGGTAAAAACAGCGAAGGTTGAGAAAATAGATCTTTCCCGCAATTTCCATACTGTGGGCGAAGTGACCTATGATGAGCGTCTGGTCAGCCATATGCATACGCGGGTAAATGGCTGGGTGGAAAAGCTTTACCTGGACGCTCCCGGAGACCGCGTTCAAAAAAAAGATCCCATCCTGGAGATCTACTCCCCGGAATTGGTTACTGCCCAGGAGGAGTTCCTGCTTGCCCTGAGAAGGGGGGACAGGCTGAGCAGGTCCCAAAACCAGGGAGTGGACGGGGAGAAAATGATCAGGCAGACCAGGGAGAAACTCAAATTTTACGGATTATCCGAAGAAGAGATACAAAAAATTGCTAATACCGGAAAATACAAGTCCACGATAGTCCTGCGGGCCACTCAAAAAGGAGTTGTGACCGAACTGGGCGTACGCGAGGGCATGCGGGTTACCCCGGAAAAGATGCTCTATACCATAGCCGACCTTTCCCGGGTATGGGTGCAGGCTCAAGTATATGCCTCCAATGCCAATTGGGTGGAG
>CAJXKR010000126.1 GCA_913055815.1 uncultured Desulfohalobiaceae bacterium
AGTAGATATTGTTTTGTCCAAAATTATTGAGCTTATTCTACCGTAGGTGACAACATGGCATCAGAATCGACAAAGCCACGCTGGTATATAGTGCAAAGCCTATCCGGCTTTGAACAAAGAGTGGAAAAATCCATTAAGGAAATGATCAATAAAAATATGGTAGAAGGATTGATCGAGGATGCTATAGTACCTACGGAGAAAGTAGTGGAAATGGTTAAAGGCCAAAAAAAGACCATGACTAAAAAGTTTTATCCTGGTTATGTCTTGGTCTTAATGTATCTTACCGATAAATCCTGGCACTTGATACAAAGTGTCCCCAAAGTTACCGGATTTATCGGGGACAAGGAAAAACCTATTCCATTGAAGGATTCCGAAGCTGAACAATTAATGGAAACTATCAAGGAGAGAGAGGAACAACCCAGGCCAAAATTCAGCTTTCAATCCGGTGAAAAAGTGCAAGTGATTGATGGCCCTTTTGCAAATTTCGATGCATATGTAGAAGAAGTCAACTACGAAAAGGGTAAATTAAAGGTATCTGTTTCCATCTTTGGTAGAAATACCCCTGTTGAGCTAGATTTTGTTCAGGTATCAAAATCGCAGTAATTATTAAGTAACTTAATATACAAACGTAGACATATTAAATTAGAATTTATTAAAGAGGTTTAACAATGGCCAAAAAAGAACTGGCAAAAATCAAACTGCATATTCCCGCGGGTTCTGCAAATCCATCGCCTCCTGTTGGGCCTGCACTTGGCCAGCACGGCGTGAATATCATGGAATTTTGCAAGGCCTTTAATGCGCAGACCGAGGATCAAAAGGGTATGATAATACCTGTTGTAATTACGGTTTATCAGGACAGGTCTTTTACTTTCATTACCAAGACTCCTCCGGCTTCTATCTTGTTGAAAAAGGCCGCAAAGATAGATAGGGGATCCGGCGATGCAAAACAGGAAAAAGTCGGTAAAGTTGATATGGAACAGGTAAACGAAATCGCTCAGACCAAGATGCCTGACTTAAATGTAAACGATTTTGATGCCGCAGTGCGCACGATTCTTGGAACTGCTAAAAGTATGGGAATAGAAGTAGGAACATAGATGGAGAGCTTTAATATGCCTAAGCATGGAAAGAAACACCAAATAGTAAAGGAAAAGATCGATAGATTTTCAAGATATCCGATTGAAGAGGGATTGTCCTTAGCACTGGATTGTTCGTACGCGAATTTCGATGAAACTCTCGATTTGGCGGTTGTTCTGGGTGTGAATCCAAAATATCCGGATCAAATGGTAAGGGGTGGTGTTAGCCTCCCACACGGACTTGGCAAGGATGTTAGGGTAGTCGCCTTTTGCAAGGGAGAAAAGGAAGAAGAGGCCAAGAATGCTGGTGCCGATGTGGTCGGTGCTGAGGACTTGGTATCCAGTATTCAGGACGGCTGGCTGGAGTTCGAGAAAGCGGTTGCCACACCGGATATGATGTCCCAGGTAGGCAAGATCGGAAAAATACTGGGTCCAAGGGGTATGATGCCAAATGCAAAAAGCGGCACTGTTACCTTTGATTTGGAGAATGCAATTAAAGAACTAAAAGCTGGTAAAGTCGAATACAAGGTGGACAAGGCAGGAGTGATCCATGCACCGGTAGGCAAGACGTCCTTCGGGCCAGATAAACTTTTGGAGAACATGAAGGCATTGCTGGATTCCCTGCACAAGTCCAAACCAACATCAGCCAAGGGAGTATATTTTAGATCTCTTGCGGTTTCGACAACAATGGGTCCGGGTGTCAAGTTGGATCCTGGAGCGATAAAGAAATTTATTGAATAGCTTTATTTAAAAAAAAGAGTCAAAGACAGCAGGGGGATGGAATCCTTAATATTCCTGCCGAGACAGGCTTTGGCTCCGGTTAAAGGGGGGCAGTTTGAACAGGGAAGAAAAGGCACAAATAATTGAAACACTCCATGAAAAGGCAAATAAGGCAAATGTTGCCTTGGTGACCGATTTCAGGGGATTAAGTGTTGAGAAGATGGAGGAACTACGAGGCAAACTCCGCAATGAAAACATCGATTTTCAGGTAGTAAAAAACACCTTAGCCAAAATTGCGTTGAAGGACAGTCCCCATGAAGCAATGATAGATCAATTCAAGGACTGTTGTGCTATAGCTTTTGGATACGATGATCCTGTTGTTGCTGCAAAAGTTCTTACTGAGTTCGCCAAGAAGAATAAGACATTTCAGATCAGGTTTGGCAGTTACGAAGGTCAAGTACTGGATGTGGAAAAGATAAACAGTCTTTCCCAATTGCCTGGTAGAGATGAACTGATAGGTAAATTGCTTAGGACCTGTAATGCGGTACCAACGAATTTTGTAGGCTTGTTTGCCAATTTATTGCGGAATTTTTTGTATGCCTTGAACGGAATTAAAGAACAAAAAGAAGCTTAGGGATAGCCAAAGCCATTTTTTTTAAGGAGGAGTAAATGTCAGAAGTAACCAAGGAACAAGTAATCGATTTTATATCCAACATGACTGTTTTGGAACTCGCCGAATTTATAAAAGAACTGGAAGATAAATTCGGTGTCTCCGCTGCAGCTCCGGTAGCTGCAGCAGCACCGGGTGCTGCTGCCGAATCCGGCGAGGCAGAGGCTGAAGAGGAGCAAACTGAATTCGATGTTATGTTGAATGATGTAGGAGACAATAAGATCGGAGTAATCAAGGCCCTGAGATCTATTACCAATCTGGGTCTAAAAGAGGCAAAAGCTCAAGTTGACGAACTCCCTGCATCGATCAAAGAAGGTGTGACCAAGGATGAAGCCAACGATATAAAGCAACAGATGGAAGAAGCTGGTGCTAAAGTTGAAATTAAGTAAGCTTTTATTAAGATATAGAGTGGCGGAAAAATCCTTTGCCGTCACTCTATATCGAAATTTACAAAAAATGTGAGAAATATGTGTTTAAAATTCAATATATATTTATTTAAAGCAGTTATCCTATATAAATCCTTCCTATGCTAACAATGTACACTCCTGTTAAGGTTAAGATTTAGCAATTCTAGTTCTTTCATTAAGTAATAAATATGTATAAAAAAGATTTAAAATATTTTCGTGCCAATTAAGGATCTAATCAAAAAAGGTGATTTGATTCTTATTTTCTTTTAAAGCCCTAATTCTGCAAAATGGATAAAATAAATATTTAATTCCGTTATAGCAACTCATTTTTTTTATTTTATATCAAATTTCGGATTAGGTCAAATTACTATTTTATTTGGCCTAAATTTTCCAGTAAATTAAATTTTCAAGAAGGTGATAGAATGAGTAATTTACAAAAAAAATTCGGAAGAATTAGCCATGTTATGGATGTACCTCATCTTCTTTCCCTGCAGGTTGAGTCTTACAACAGCTTTCTTCAAAAGGATGTACCCCCGGCAAGCCGTGAAGAAACAGGACTGGAAGGCGCCTTTAGATCAGTATTCCCTATCGAGGATTTTTATAGAACCGTGACATTGGAGTATGTCAGTTACGAAATTGGAACCCCAAAATACAACATTGAAGAATGCCTTGCAAAGGGACTCAGTTACGAGTCTCCGATACGTTTGAAAGTTAGATTGATAGTTTATGACGTGGACGAGGAAACTGAGAACAGAACAGTTAGAGATATAAAGGAACAGGACATATATTTCGGAACCATTCCGTTGATGACCGAAAGGGCAACTTTTGTCGTGAACGGAACAGAGCGTGTAGTGGTTAATCAATTACAGCGCAGTCCTGGTATACTTTTCGAACACGACTACGGAAAGACACATGCAAGCAGGAAGGTGCTCTATAGCGCAAGGATCATACCTATGCGCGGATCCTGGTTGGATTTCGACTTTGACCACAAGGATATACTGCATGTGCGTATCGACCGGCGCAGGAAAATGCCTGTGACTATTCTGCTCAAAGCCATGGGTCTCACTAATGAAGAGATCCTGCACTATTTTTACAAAACAGAGAAGTATTTCATCGAGGGTGATAGGTTATACAGGGAAGTAAACTCCGACTTTTTCAGGCGCGAAAGGGCCTATGCCGATGTAGTCGATGACAAGGGCAATGTTATTGTATCCGCTGGTAAGGAAATATCCAGGGGGGCTTGGAAGAAAATATTAAAGAATAATGTTGACAGGATTGAAGTCGATTCCGAGATCCTGACCCAGGAATATTTGGCAAACGAGATAGTTGAGCCAGAAACCGGAGAGGTCCTGGCAGAAGCAGGTGATCAAATCACGCCTGAACTTCTGGATGTGATTAAGGCTCAGGGATATTATGAATTAGAAGTATTACATACTCAAGGTTATGAAGTATCAACATCTATTATTGAAACCCTGGCATCAGACAAGACTCCTGATATGGAAAGTGCACAGATCGAAATCTACAGGAGATTGCGGCCAAGCTCCCCACCCACTCCGGAAGTGGCATATACCTTTTTCAATAATATTTTCAGAAATCCCGAGTACTACGATTTATCCACTGTAGGTAGATATAAGATCAATAGCAGGTTGGGGTTGGATATACCTTTGGACCAAAAATACTTGTCCAACGAAGATATTTTGCAGACCCTGAAGCACTTGATACAACTAAAAGAGGCCTATGGACCGGCCGACGACATAGATCACCTGGGCAACAGAAGGGTGAGGCCAGTAGGCGAACTGGTGGAAAACCAGTACAGGATCGGCCTGGTTAGAATGGAAAGGGCCATCAAGGAGCGTATGACTCAGCAAGAGGTAGCTACCCTGATGCCGCACGATTTGATCAATCCCAAACCGGTAACTGCAGTGATCAAGGAATTCTTCGGGACTTCCCAGCTTTCCCAGTTCATGGACCAGACCAATCCATTGTCCGAAGTGACACATAAACGAAGGCTCTCCGCCTTGGGACCCGGAGGTCTGACCAGGGAAAGGGCCGGTTTTGAGGTCAGGGACGTGCATCCCAGTCACTACGGGAGGATTTGCCCGATTGAAACACCTGAAGGTCCGAATATTGGACTTATTGTATCTCTGACTACCTATGCCATTGTCAACAAGTTCGGTTTTATCGAGACGCCATACAGATTAGTGGAAAATGGAAGGGTCTTGAACCAGATAGAGTACAAGGATGCTTCTGCTGAGCAGAACGAAGTTATCGCCCAGGCGAACGCCCCGTTGAACGAACAGGGAGAATTCGTGAACGAACAGATTGCTGCCAGGGACAAAGGGGAATTCTCACTGGTTGACAGGCACGATGTTACCTATATGGACATAGCTCCCAGCCAGATCGTGTCAGTATCTTCTTCCCTTATACCGTTTCTGGAGCATGACGACGCCAATAGGGCACTCATGGGATCGAACATGCAGCGCCAGGCAGTCCCCTTGCTTCAAAGCGAACCTCCAATAGTGGGGACCGGAGTGGAGAATCTGGTGGCCAAGGACTCCGGAAATTGCCTCTTGGCAGAAGGCAAGGGAAAAGTAACATTCGTTGATGCCGAGAACGTTGTGGTCTCCTATGAGGACGAGAGTCTCTACCCGGATACCGGTGGAGCAGCAATTTATGATCTTCAGAAGTTCCACAAGTCCAATCAAAATAGTTGCTTCAATCAAGTGCCGTGTGTAGAGAACGGGGCCGAGGTGGAAAAGGGATCCATACTGGCAGACGGACCATGCATAAGGGAAGGTGAACTAGCACTGGGAAAAAACTTGATTGTGGCCTTTATGCCCTGGGGTGGCTATAATTTCGAGGACGCGATCCTTATCTCGGAACGCTCTGTTAAGGAAGATGTGTTTACTTCTATACATTCAGAGGAATTCGAGGTTTATGCCCGGGACACCAAGCTTGGTCCAGAGGAAATAACCCGGGATATACCCAATGTTAGTGAGGAAATGCTCAGGAACCTGGATGAGAGCGGTATAATCCGGATAGGAGCAAAGATCAAACCCGACGATATCTTGGTTGGTAAGATAACTCCCAAGGGTGAGACACAACTCACACCGGAAGAGAGGCTCTTGAGGGCAATTTTTGGCGACAAGGCGCGCGATGTAAAAAATACTTCTTTGAAAGTTCCTCCTGGGGTGGAGGGAACCGTCCTGGATGTAAAGGTGTTTAATCGCCGCTCTACTGAAAAGGACGAACGGACCAAGTTAATAGAGGACTATGAGCTGGAAAAGACTGACAAGAAAGAGAGACTCCACATCAGCAGCTTGATGGAGTGTACTAGGGAAAGCCTCTGGAAGGCGGTCAAAGGCAAGAATCTGGCCAATAGCATCCTGGGCAAGGAAAAGGGACAAGTGCTGGCGGAAGCGAATAAGCCACTGCAAAGGGAAGAATTGGACCAGATCCCGGTCAAGAAGTTGCAGGGTGCCTTTTCCAATAAAGAGACCAATGAACAGGTCGAGGAAATACTAAACAATTACGACAAGGAATTGGAAGAGATACGCTCCACTTATGATCAGAAAAAGGAAAAGATCACCGAAGGAGACGATATGCCTCCCGGTGTAATCAAAATGGTCAAGGTCTATGTGGCTATCAAGCGCAAACTTAGCGTGGGTGACAAGATGGCTGCCAGACACGGGAACAAGGGTGTTATTTCCTGTATTCTACCGGAAGAGGATATGCCATTTTTCAAGGACGGTACACCCGTAGATTTGGTTTTGAATCCACTGGGTGTTCCATCCAGGATGAATATTGGTCAGGTCCTGGAGACCCATTTGGGATGGGCTGCCAAGGAACTGGGCACACAATTGAGCAACATGGCAAAACAACAGGTAGATACTCAAAAAATCCGGGACGAAGTCAAGAATGTTTTCCAATCAGAGGAGATCTCCCAAAAGGTCGATAACATGGATGATGACGAACTCGTGGAGGAAGTCAAAGATCTTTACAAGGGTATAGAGACAAAGAATCCTGTTTTTGACGGAGCCAGAGAAGAAGAAATATGGGAATGGATAGATAAGGCCGGCCTGCCCGAAGGCGGCAAGGCAAATCTGTACGACGGCAGAACCGGGGAAAAATTCCACTATGATGTCGGAGTGGGATATATTTATATGCTCAAATTGCATCATGTGGTTGACGAAAAGATCCACGCAAGGTCTACTGGACCGTATTCACTTGTTACTCAGCAACCCCTGGGCGGTAAGGCACAATTCGGGGGGCAGCGTTTGGGAGAAATGGAAGTCTGGGCCCTGGAGGCATACGGTGCCGCCCACTTGCTCCAGGAATTTCTGACTGTGAAGTCCGACGATGTGCAGGGTAGGGTGAAGATGTACGAGAACATAGTGAAGGGTGAAAACTACCTGACTACCGCCATGCCTGAATCGTTCAATGTATTGATCAAAGAGCTAATGGCATTGGGCCTGAATGTTACCCTGCTGGAGAAGTAACTTAAATAGTGATTGGACGAACATTCACACATCCAGATTGAAGCTTTGAGCCTTTGAAATCCTCATGTATTAATATACACCGCGGTTTCAAAGTATTTGTTCCTCGTATACTGGAAAGTTTAGGTCCAATCATAGTTTTCGGTCAGGCACTATATAGTTAATTGTGAAAAGTTAAAAGTTAATAGGCCCGGACAAGGATAATAGGTGGATTGACCCCCTAATAGCTTATTAACAAATAACCACTGACCATTAACCATTAACGGTTGATAACAAATAACTAATAACAGTAAGGAGTTATCCTTATGACACTAGATAATCTTTTTACTATGCAAGGTTCCGCTGCGGAAAGTATGAAGAGCCAGGACTTGAAGGGTATTCAACTTTCCATGGCTTCTCCGGAAACTATAAGGGAATGGTCCTACGGAGAGGTGAAAAAGCCGGAAACCATAAATTATCGCACATTCAAGCCTGAACGGGATGGTTTGTTCTGCGCCAAAATATTTGGCCCTGTCAAGGATTATGAATGTAATTGCGGTAAATACAAACGCATGAAGCATAGGGGAATAGTATGTGAAAAATGCGGTGTGGAAGTAATAGCCTCCAAAGTCCGTAGGGACAGAATGGCGCATATAGAATTGGCTGCTCCTGTGGCACATATTTGGTTCTTGAAGAGTATGCCCTCCAAGATCGCAAGTTTGATGGACATGACCATGGCGGACGTGGAAAAAGTGCTCTACTTTGATTCCTATATAGTGATAGACCCCAAGGATTCTCCCTTGAACAGGCTTCAACTCTTGAACGAGGACCAGTATCTACAGGCTATAGAAATGTACGGTGAAGATGCCATGAGAGTTGGCATGGGTGCAGAAGCGATCAAGGAGTTGCTGGAGAACCTGGATCTGGAGAATATGAAACTGGAGTTAAAGAAGGCAGCCCTTGCGACCAAGTCCCAGGCCAAAAAGAAAAAGCTTTCCAAGAAACTGAAGATTGTGGAGGCGTTCCTGGAGTCCGGGAACAAAACCGAGTGGATGATACTGGATGTAGTACCCGTGATTCCGCCCGAACTAAGGCCTCTGGTACCCTTGGATGGAGGACGTTTTGCCACCTCGGACCTGAACGATCTCTATAGAAGGGTGATTAACAGGAATAACAGATTGAAGAGGCTACTGGAACTCGGGGCCCCGGATATAATTATCAGGAACGAGAAGCGCATGTTGCAGGAAGCAGTGGATGCCCTGCTGGATAACGGCAGAAGGGGCAAGGCTATTACCGGATCCAATGGTCGACCCCTGAAATCTATGAGTGATATGATAAAGGGCAAACAGGGACGTTTTAGACAGAACCTGCTCGGCAAGAGGGTGGATTATTCCGGACGTTCCGTTATTGTTGTCGGACCCAAGCTGAAATTGCATCAATGCGGCCTGCCGAAAAAGATGGCACTGGAACTGTTCAAGCCATTTATATATGCGAAATTGGAAGAACAGGGCTATGCCAGCACCATAAAAGGTGCCAAGAGGATGGTGGAGCGAGAGGAAGTAGTTGTTTGGGATATGCTGGAAGAGGTGGTCAAGGAGTATCCGGTTTT
>CAJXKR010000127.1 GCA_913055815.1 uncultured Desulfohalobiaceae bacterium
CGGGCACAACGAAGCATGAAAAGGTACTCAACTTGTTGAATAAACAGGCTATTGGTTCTTTTTCTTACTTAAAACCTAACACTCTAAAACATAAAACTTTTTCATGTTAAATAAAGCGAGTGGTTAATTGCTGGTGTTATTGATTACACAAAAATAAAATAAAGATTCCAGCAACGGGTGGTTTTCAAAAAGTTGCAATCTGTAGTGTGCTGCTTAAAAAGAAATAATTTCGGTCCCGGAGCAGCCCAAAGTAAATAGTCTACTATAACCGGAAGTTGAAAATAAAATATGATTATAAATAAAGCCATATATTTTTTATTCAGTGCGATTTTCAGACCTTGGAAGATGAAAACAGTTAGAGCGGCGTTTTCAAGTCTTTTGGCGCTTTTTTGTTGTCTGGGAGTGACCTTTTTGAATCCTGCACCCTCGAAAGCGGCTTTTCTGGAACAGATGGCAATAGCTCCAAAGCCTATGGCGATGGGCAATGCTGTTACTGCCTATCCGCCGGGTCACGCTTCTATTCATTACAACCCGGCAGGGCTTACACTGCTCCCTGAGGGACGCCGTGTAACCCAGGGTGCTTTTGCCGCACATTTGCAAAAGACTTCCAGATTCGTGAGGGATGAATATTTTGACGGGTTTATGGGGGACTTTGATGATCCGGTACTGGGCAGGGATAATAAGTACCACGAAGGTACTACTACCTCTGGAAAGATGTATATACCGGTGGTGGACACAACTCTGGATATGTTGGCTGGGCCTGTGTTTGGCCTTTCTTACCGCCGGCCCGGGTCCAAGTGGACTTTCGGGGTTTCCAACTATGTACCTTATGGTGGGGGATGGGTACACGGTGCGGATGACGACCCTACGCGCTTTGCCTCGCCAGAATCGCACCTTCAGCATCTCATTTATGTTGCCCCTTCAGTGGGGTATCAATTGACCGAAGATATTTCCTTGGGATTGACAGTAGGGGCTGGACAGACATCCATGGGAATGGAACAGGCACTTCGTGCCCCCAGTGACTTGACTGCCCTGACCAGGGTGATTGGCGAGGCTACCGAAGATTTGGAAATCCCGGTTGTTTCGGAGCTCACCTTTCCCCCTCCCTGGCTCGGAGGCGGATTGAGTCCCTATTCTGATATCGGTAATTTAAAGTTGTCTCTAAGGGACGATTTTAGTCCCAACTATAACGTGGGTCTGTTGTGGGACACATATGACTGGATGAGTTTGGGGGCTGTTTATCAAAGCCCGATAAAGTTACAGCTGAGCGGTAAATACAAAATTGATTATAACAGGAACTTTCAGAAGGTTGTAAATTGGTTTGGCAAATCCCCATTGACCATGCAAATAGCCGGAATGTTCGCGTTGCCTACCAACGCGGTGAAAAGTCAAACCGGAAGATTAACTACTGAACTCGAGTTCCCGAAGAGAATACAGGGAGGGATCAAACTGCAACCCTTTGACTGGTTGATAGGCACCTTTGATCTCAAATGGGCAGAGTGGTCGGTTTGGCAGGATTTGGATCTGCGTGCTGACCAGGATATTCAGTTACTGCAAGTAGCCAAGATGCAGGGTTATACCGGGGGGCACAGGAATTTTGTTTATGAACTAAATTTTGAAGATACCCTGGATTGGGGAGTGGGACTGGAAATAAGGCCATTGGACTGGCTTGCGCTGCGGGGAGGATACGAGTACAGGGATTCCCCGGTGCAGATGGAATATTATACTCCCGCTCTTCCTATGCCGGATTTGCACTATTTTGGAGGCGGTTTTGCACTCTACCTGGACCACGATGTGAACGTGAATCTATCCGTGGGGTATGGAGTAAATGAAGGGTACAGGGTCCCGGATGATAAGAGTCAGAACTTGAACTCCCTGACTGATACAGATGTGTTGGCACCATATTCAGGCCTGCATTATGAGCAGGATTTGAAGATATATTCAGGTTCGTTCAGCGTGGAAATGCCTTTTTCAACTTTTACTCATATGCTCCATAAACAAAATCAAATGGTCCATAAAACCGTATCCATGTTAAATCCCATGTCAGAAAAAGGTATCTCCGTGGGTCATGAAGCACCGGAAGGGGAAGAACTCAAGGCTCAGGAGGAAAAACAGGAATTGGAGGTGAAAGTCCCGGAGACTCCAATAGAGAAGGCGCTTTACCGGGACAGGGAACCAGTGGATTTGAAGTTGAAAACCGAAATAGAGACCATGCTGAACAATTGGAAAAACTCCTGGGAAAATGCGAATCTGAAACAGTACGCCAAGTTTTATCATCCCAATGCCACCCAGTATAATAGAAGGGGAAGGTTGGAAATCTTGAAGACCATGAACACGGAGTGGCAACAGGAAAGGCCGGAATCCATAGAATTGGATCGCATCCATGTGTATCAGCATCCGGATGGGGCTATAGCTACTTTTATACGGGATTATAAAGGAATAAATGGCTATAAAGACAAGGGAATTTCTTCTTTAATATTGACCAGATATGAAGACAGATGGGTGATTAAGACCGAAAAATGGCGTCCCATGGATGATATCGTGAAGAAGATCGAAGCTCCTACTGTAGGAGAGTGGGTCAAAAAGCTGCAAACCTACTGGAATAACGGAAATTATAAACAATTCGAGAGACAGTACAAACCCCGTGCTGAATTCTTATTGCGCAAGAAACTGAAAGGACCTTTGCAAAAGAGATACTCAGTTACCACAGAGGAAGAGTTCTTTGCCAGGAAGAATATATTTAATTACAAAATGCGGGATTGGGAGGAATGGAACGCAGAGGAACTCGTGATTGAAGACGTAGAGGTTTTCAAGCATTCCAAGGGAAGAAAGATAGAGTTCAAACAGAAATATCGCACCGAGGATGGAATTGAACGCAGGCTAAATGTTGAGATGATAGTGGAAAAACAGGGAAGTACCTGGAAGATAATCCAAGAGGAGTGGGTGCCGGTAGGGACGCAATAGGTCGTGATTTGTTATTATTGGTTAATGGTTCCAGATTCAAGGTTGGATTAAAAATACATAACTTTTCTTTAGTAAATAAGATAATAAAGGCAAGGAATATTTATTAAATATAAAATCAAATCAAAAACGGAGGATATTAAAATGCGAATGGGTGGAATCAAAAAATGCATTTTAGTTTTGTTGTGTTTAATTTTGGCCTTACCGGGACTTTCATGGGCAATCACAATAAATGAGGATGAACCAAATAATTCCTTGTTTTCTGCTAATACTGTTAAAAAAAATAAAGAATATCTTGGTGATGCATATAAACAGGACCAAAATTTGGTGGATCAGGATTGGTTTGCTTTTAATGCAACAAAGGATAATGCAACGATAAATCTTGATTTTAAGAATAACAATGCCACTGGTACCTGGAGGGTGAAATTAAGAAACGAGGAGACTGATTTGCTTTTTGCCCAAAATATCAATGCTACCTTAAACTCAACAAGATTGCTCAGCAAAGGTCTTTACTATCTAAAGGTAAAACCTAATGACTTTGTAAACGGTCAAAATTATAGTTTTAAGGTAACAGGAGACATCGTAAATCCCGGTGAGTTACCTACTGAAATTAGAGATGATTCAATATGGGAGGCCGAAATTAATGACAAATGGTACCAAGCTAATCAAATAAAAGCCAAGCCTAATAAAAATACAAGTTATAAGTATGCCGGTAATGTTAAGTCTTCAGATGACAAGGACTGGTTTAAGTTTTATGTTGGCCAGGAATGTACAATCAACTTGAAAGATTTCAAGATAAAGGAATCTAGTACAAAAGATGGTAATAATACCAAAGGTTGGACAATAAAAGTATACAATGATGATATCGAGCTTCCTGCAAGTTCAGAAAAAGACTGGAGTTACAGGTGGGAGAAAAATGAAGGCAGTAATGCTTTTTTGGGCAAATCATTTTATGCACACAAAAAAGGCATTTATTATTTACAAGTGAGTGTTGACGGTGCTTATTATAGGAACCTTGTTTTTAACGGTACGGGGTTGAGCAGTCAGGTCCTGCCCATAGCAGACGCAGGTGAAGATAAGACCATTGGGGAAGAAGAAAGTTATACATTGGATGCTACTGTGAGAGGCGATGAAGAAGACTATGATTATGAATGGGAGTTGCTACATCCCAATGATCATACTAACTCCACATATACCCTAACGAATATGAAAAGCAGGGATGTTGACTTTGATGTGTCTAATGTTCCACCTGAAGGGGATGAGTTCACCTTTGAGCTGACGGTAAGAAATGGCACTGCTGATGAATACTATGACAAGGACAGGGTAACTATTACAATAGAAGACACCTACGATGGGGGAGGCTCTAGCGAGGGTGGCTGCTCCTTTGCCCCTGATGCGAACTTGGGTTGGGGTTGGGTATCCCTGTTGATAGTTGTAGCTGCATTGCCTTTTATTCGGAAAAGAATAGTTAACTAATTCCTATACTCCCGCGGCCAAATCTTGTTCAGAAAATACAAGCCGGGTATCTGCCCGGCTTGTATAGCAGACGGATTGGGTTGCGGGATTTTTTTATTCTATTAGATTTGTAAGAGAAGAAAATTTCAGCAAGTTGCTGTATACCTTCAAAAGACTCTATAAAAGTATGCTAGATTATAGAAAAAGTGCAGGATCCAGCAGGGGATAATATTGTGGTATCTGTCCCAGGCCCAGCCAAAGACAAGGGAGGGGAAAAATACTGCCAGGGCCCACAAGGGCGGGTGTGTAAACAGATGTAAGAGGCTGAATATTAAAGATGCTATTATATTGCCGAGTGATAGCTGTTTTTTGAAAAATGCCCAGGAAAATATCTTTGTTAGGATATCTTGTAAAAAAAACCGGAACACGAGTTCCTCGATCAAGGCAAGATACAATAGCTTGCCCCAATGGAGTTCTATACCTGGCTCCGGAAAAAACCAGGCCAAGAATCCGAGCAGCAGGAAGAAAACGTATTCCGGGCGCGTGAAACAGGATAGACCGTTTAATATGTATACCAGGGGCCCTTGTTTTAACCTCTTTAATTTGTGATACAGAGATTTTTTCATAGACTATTTTCGGATTTTCTTTTACAAGGATGTACCATAGCCGAGATAATCCTAAGGGATACAAAAAATTCTGCTGACTGAGTGAAATATTTAATATTTTATAGCAATTAGCAGCAATTTTAAAGTGATTTTTTGGTTTTGCAGTGAAAATAGGTAAAAATTGTTTGAAAAAAGAACCCATAAAAAGTAGATTTGAGCAGCAAGTAAAAGTCTATTCTTTACAAATCGATTCCGGGTGTTTTTGTGTATGAAAGATGTAAAAAAACGTTTTTTCAATGGCTTTACCCTTATAGAAGTAGTGGTGGTATTGGTAATTCTGGGAATTCTCTCGGCAATAGCTATACCCATGACAATGGGCGGCGAATCCGAACTCCAGGCAAGGAGCGATTCCATAAGCAATTATATAGTATACGCCCAGTCCAGGTCCATGCATTCGGATGGTCAATGGGGAATTAGATTTGAGGGAAACAGTTTCTGGATGTTTAATAATGGGGATATTGATAGCAAGGTGATTTTACCGGGTGAGGAGGAAGAAGAAGTAGGACTCCAAAATATAAGTACAGTTTCGGCTACATTATCTTTCGATGATTGGGGGGTTCCGTACGATAATGCCCAAGGCAATGCAGATGCACGTTTGGATAGTGAAAAGCAGATTGTTTTAAATATGGACGGGGATCAGAAGACAATTTCTATAGCTCCGAATACAGGTTTTGTGTCATGTCAATAGTAGGCTTGAATAACCGGGGATTTACCTTGATAGAGGTAGTAGTAACCATTATTATTGCCGCTATAATGGGTGGTATAGTACTGTCTTTTGTTAGATCCGCCAATCTTTATTCTGTAAACTCGATGAATGCGTTGCGAGGCAATTTTCAGGTCGTGCAGGTCATGGAAAGAATTAATGCGGAATACAGGAGACAGATTGAAACCCACAATTTCGATTTTGACAGTTTCCTGGAAAATGTTGAGAAAAATTCCACGCAGCAAGTTCAGGTAGATGCAACAAATATTTCAATTGTATCAAATAAAGAAAGTGACGACAATTCAAACAGGATCATGAAAGTAAAAGTAATCTCTAAAGATACAGGTGCTAGTGTAGTAAACTTGTTCACTTCTTAATTAGTGCGGGAAAAAAATGATATGAGCAACAACAATACAGGTTTTACTTTAATAGAGGTCCTGGTGACTTTGATTTTGGTAGGGATTTTGAGTTTGTTTATAGGTACGGGGATAGTTTTTGTTTCACAGGCTTATGTCAAGGCTACTCAAACCTCCATGGCCGCTTTGCAGGGAGATGTTGTCATGACCAGGCTTAAAAGGGAATTCAAGAACATGCGGGATGTAACCAGCAAGAGTACAACTTCGATAAGCTTCCAGAGAGATGCCAACAATTGTACTATCCGCAACCAGGGTCAAGAATTGCAATTAAGAATAGGGGGAAGTGCTGATCAATTTAATACATTGATGGACAATGTGCAGAACTTCAGCCTGAATTTCCTGCGGGCCAACGGTGCCCCCTGGGATACAGGCGATGGTTTTAATCAATTATATAGGATCCAGATAGATTTGACCCTGGACTTAAGTGTGCCTGTTGAATTGAATTCCACGGTGAATCCCTTGTATAATAATACCTATAACGGACCCCGGGGGTAAAAGGACTTGATTTATGAGAGAAAATAACCCGGAATCCGGCTCAACTTTGGTTATAATTATTGGTACTATTGTAGTAGTATCCATTTTTTCAGCATTTTTTATACCTTCCATGAGGACAGCTCTGTATGAGCAGTTGAACTCTCTTTCCTCCCAGCAGGCTGCATACCTGGCAGAGTCAGGATATAGATACGCAGCTAGCGAATACGCCAACGGCAGCAGTTTTTCAAATAAGCTGGATGTTTTGAGTGAACTGCACAATCAGACCATAAGCCTTGCAGATAACGATGGTAATTTTACTTTACAGATTTATTCTCACTTTTCCATAACCAATGGTTCAATCAGACCCGGAGCAACAGAGATTAACGGCACCGAGGTGCCGGGAAGTTTGCCTTCGGATTTTAGTTTAACTGCCGCTGATTTGGATGGTATTAAGATTGGTAAAACAACATACCAGGTCAAGGAGATAGAAGTTAATTCCGGCAATACTATCTCTTACCAGATATCTTCATCCCAGGAATTACCAAAAATAGACTCCCGAACTACGATACTTCCGGTGGTAACCGCTCGGGATTTCCGTGATAATGTGCTAGAAGGGGATGATCTGGTACTGTCAACAACTAATCCTGATATTTTTTCTTCCAGGAAGGGTTATATAAGTATTGATGATAATACGTACAGCTATCACGGAACACAAACAAATCCAGCCGGCAATATTAGATTGCTTGATCTGCACAGTGCAGAATCCGGTGCTTTCCCGCTGAAGCTGGAGAGCAATGATCGAATACAGGTCCGGCCTTATTTGACTTTGAATGCTACGGGCCGCTCAGGGGATGCGTCCAGAAAGGTTGCTTATCCGGTAACCTTGACCCGTCAAGAGTATGTTTCGTCAGATACTCCTGAACCAGTTGATTTTGAGCCTGATCAGGAAGGAAGGCAGTTCACCGAACCTTTTGACCAGGATAGCGGCGAAGAGGGAGGTGAAGAGGATGGTGGGCCGGATAATTGGCGAGTTGTGGATACCCCTGACCCTGAAGAGGGAACCGATAATCCTGAAAAGACCGAGGTCAAGGAAGACCTGGATATAGACGTGGGAGGCTATAATTATCTTTCCTTCAGGGATCTCAATGTGATAAATCCTGACCGGACAAATCCTTACAAATATGCTGCTTTGCTTTTAAACAACAGTACCAATACTGGTTTGGCATGGCAAAACATTAGGTCAGAATGGGAGGATTCAAATGGATATTTGGGATATACAGTACAAATGAAACAAAGATGGAATAAGGACCTTTATTATGCTGCCGGTGGGATATCATTCAGATGGCATACATCCTCAGATGACAATGATGCGAAGAAGTACAGGGGGTATGGAATTTCGATTATGCGCTACAAGCCGAGCACTGAAAATAATGATATGATACCCGATTCAATGAAACCTGATTGGGGAGGCAAAGACGAACCCCATAACAAACCATTGCTTGTGCTTTGGAAGCAAAACGTCAATGAACAGGGCAGGATTGTACGTGATTGGTTGGCTTATAAGGATATAAGCAATGATCCCTATATAAGGCAAATTCAACAGGACTCCGATTCCACGGACTTCAGGTCGGATTACTTGTCACTTGTACTTCGGGTTGAGGAAAAAAATCTCAGTGGTTTTAAATTCAATGAAATTAAGGTGTATTACGGAGATGCATCTGATCTGGCTCGTGATCCGGATGAATGCTATTCGAATTTTGCTCGAAAAAAGTATAATGTAATGGATGTGTATAGTCCCAGTTGGACTGATAAAGATTGCCTTCAGGAGTATCGGTCAGTGTATTTTACTCGGGTCCATGATTGGACTGTTAATCCCAAGTCAAAAAATCTATTTTTAAATGATCACAACAATACCATTGTTACCACAAGCTATACTACACCAGAGATACATAGTGGATTTGGAGATTCCCAAGATCGTCCGGAAGTAGGAGTTCATGTATTTGGTGATATAGGTGAAAAAGAAGATACGCATTTAAGGATTTACGATCTGGGAATAGTTGCTGGTAGCAATTCCACAGGACAGGACCAGAGGAGTAGCTTTAGCAGGCTGTAGACAAGGCAGCTTGAACATGTGTAGCTTAAATTTGCACATCAATTCCGTTACACGGATTCCGTAGCTTTCCTTCAGTTCATGTTAACTCCCATGCCCTGGCGGGCACAACGAAGCATGAAAAGGTACTCAACTTGTTGAATAAACAGGCTATTGGTTCT
>CAJXKR010000128.1 GCA_913055815.1 uncultured Desulfohalobiaceae bacterium
ACCGAAATATCATTTCTTACAGCCAAATTTGCAATCTGCCTGGAATACGTACTATAGGGCAAGATGGAGAAGCTTATGGCACCACCGAAAATTTTCTTCAGCTTCCTTGCCTTGGAGATATTTTCTCCCATGTCGTCTATCACTATAGCTATTTGGGGTTTTTTCTTTTCCGGTTCCGAAATCTGCATCGGCCTGGATTGAAGAATCAAAAGGTGGGTAACTACACCATTTATTTTAACGCGGTAGGAATCTCCCTCTAACTCCACTTTTTGTAATCTCGCATCCTTGAACCGGCGATGCAGATAATTGCTGAATCCTGAAATAAACTTTTCCTTCAAATCCTCTGGAAGGTTCAAGACCAGTGTTTGATAATAGTAAGAGGAATTGGCGTGTCTCTTTAATTTTATTTCCTTGTGCTTAACAGTGTCAGGATTAATATTCAATAACAGCAGGCTTTGGAGCAAGGCCCGGTCTACCCGCCTAACCCTGGTCAAGAATCCCTTTTTTATATCCTGCTCGTAGAGCCTTTTCTGTCCTTCGAAATAGTTGCCAGCATCCTGTAGCAAGTCTTGGGATTCCTTGGAGGTATCGATTTGACGCCTGGGATTTTTTTCACTTTGGTTTTTCTCTGAAAACTCCAGGGAAGTTGATTTGTCCGCTGCGGGCTGTACGGGATACAGCAGCCCGATGAGCGTAATTCCGGTAACTATAACCGCTATTGTCAAAAAGACAAGAATTGCCTTGTTACCCAAGACAATTCTTGTCTGACGTTTCTTTCCGCTTCCGGATTTATTTGAGGATTCAGCACTCTTTTTTTGATTCATTCTTTGTCTACTATTTCATAATCCTTCCCAGCCTTCTGTAGCGGGAAAGAGGCTTGACAAAAGCATTATTCTGCCGTGTGAACATTTTACTAAACCAAATGGTTAGGCTATGGCTTAATACATAATCTACAGGCACAAGGAACATCTACCAAACCTTGAGCTAAGTCACAAGAAGATATTGACCATAACGAGTCCTACAAACTACTCGGAACTGAACTTGTTCAGGGCCTGAATTGTAGGTAGACTTTTGACCAGTTGCAGGGCAATGCGCAATTGATTGTCTTTTTCGAGCATCTCCCTGACCTTTTTGCTGTTTTGCGGCTTCACCGTAGCATTGTCCGATTTATCCCCATCTAAATGCCCCTCCAAGTCCTTTTCCCTAAACATGGAGAAGGGATTCTGATTATTTTTATCATCTCCCTGTGGGGCAACAAAGGGGACCTTAATATCCGGCTCTATGCCTTCGGCCTGAATAGATCTCCCATCCGGAGTGTAATAACGAGCAGTGGTCAATTTAATACCTGCCCCGCTGGAAAGCGGGATTACAGTTTGTACCGACCCCTTGCCAAAACTACGAACTCCTACTACCAGTGCCCTTTTTTGATCCTTCAGGGCGCCAGCCACAATTTCGGAAGCAGATGCAGACCCGGAATTTATCAGCACCGTCATTGGCACATCGGTCAGATCAAAATCCTGCTTCTGTGCCGATTTGCTCATTTGGGCCTTTTCCACCCGTCCCTTGGTATATACTATTTTCCCTTGGCTTAAAAATGTATCTGCCACGCTAATAGCCTGGGTTAACAATCCACCCGGATTATTCCTCAGATCGAGAACAACACCTTCAAGCCCGGAACGATGCTTCTGCAAAGCGTCATGCAATTCTTGACTCGTATTTTTATTAAAATTTGTGATTCTCAGGTACAGATATCCTTGTTGCAATACTTGTGATTCCACACTGTGCACCGGGATCTTGTCCCTCTCAATAGTGACCTTTTTGGGTTTATTCGCATTTTTGTGCAAAATGGTTAGTTCAACTTCAGTACCCTTTTCTCCCCGAATCTGATGAACTGCGTCCATGATGGAAATGTCCTGCGTGGAATTCCCGTTTATTTCCAGGATCGTGTCCCCTGCCTTCAGGCCGGCTTTTTGAGCTGGGGTTCCCTCGATCGGGGATACAACAGTCAATCTCCCTTTTTTCAAAGTAATCTCAATCCCAACACCGCTAAACTCTCCTGAGGTCTCAACCTGCATTTCCTCAAAGGAATCAGGGCTCAAATAAGCGGAATGCGGGTCCAAATTCTTGAGCATGCCCTTGATAGCACCTTCCATCAAATCTTTTCTGGTCACATCCTTTACATAGTTGTCCTCCACCATATCCATTACCTGACTGAACTGCTTCAAAGGCTTATATTTATTCTCGGCAACTGAATTGGATGAAGTCAAGGCCAAAATACAAAGTATTCCAATAATTCCAAGTACGTGGCTTATGCGCATAATAATCTCCAGGTTTGTTTTGGATTTGTTATTCAATATTTTATCCGTCTTATTCGGAAATTATAATAAAGGCCGGTATATTCAGCCTTCATCCTTTAGCCAGGGCTCAGGGTCTATGGGTTGCTGACCCTTGCGAATTTCGAAATACAACCCTTCACCCTCTGCTTCCGGATAAAATCCGGCATTACCTATAATTTCGGATTGCTCCACTTTTTCCCCCACTTTAACCTTGGAATCGGACAAAAAGGCATAGAGTGTGTAATATTGCTCCCCGTGAAACAATATTATCACTTCTCCGAAACCCCGCAAGGTATCATCATATACTACTTCTCCCCAGGAAACAGCTTTCACTGGTTCCCTGGCATCCAAGGAAATGCCTATGCCCTCTCGAGGAGGGGCAGCATTTTTATTATAATCAACTATCGTCTTGCCTTTGACAGGCCAGGGCAAAAGCCCCTTCAAATTTGCTATCTTCTTTGTATTCTTCAATTTTAAATCATATTGCAAATCCTGTATAGTACTTCTTATATCGTTTAACTGTTCCTTCTTGGCTACCTTTTTGGCCCTGACCCTTTTTACTTTTTGCAGAAATGCCAGCTTCTTGTTGACCAACTCTTCCTTGGTAGCTCGAATATCTCTTATTTTTTGATCCTTTCTCTCCTGTGCCCGCTTTTGATCTTCCAAGTTTTCAGCCAAACGGACCTTCTGGTTCTTCAACTCCTCGACCTTGCTTTTAACATAATCGAAAATAGCAGAAAGCCATTTATATTGTCGATGATTTTTCTCCCAGGAACCCAAGATTCCGAAACTTCCATGTTTTCTCCGAAGATACAAGGGCCAGAGATGTCCTATTAACTCCACTAGTTCCTGCTTATTCTCCTTAATGCCTTTTTGCAAATCCTCGTACTTCAATTCCAATTTCTGGATTTCCTGCTTTATGTCTCCTAATTCCTCCCGATTCTGCGCCAACTTGGAACCAAGAAGCTGAATACGTTTTTCAAACTCCGATATGTCGGTATAAAGTTTTCTTTCCCTGGAATCCAGTTCTTTAATTGACTCTTTATTTTTCAGGATTTGTTGCTTTTTTTTCCTGATCTCTTTTTGGAGTTCGTTACTTTCAGTCAGTGCAGGCTCGGGAAAGACCAAGCACATTAACAGGAGCATTATTGTGGTTAAAAAAACCACAAAAAAAACACCCGATTTTTCTAATGTCAACAATTTCTTGCCAATTTCAAATCTATAATTTGTCAAATACACAAGGTTATAAAAAGCTATACAGCGGGCAATCACCACACAACCCCGATTTCTTTTTGCACCAGTGTTTCCCCACCCTTACCAAAAGTGCATGGAATTCGTTAAACAGGTCGATATCCAGTGGCAATACATCCATGAAATAATTGCGCAATTCCTCGTAACCGATATCTTCTGGCACGAGACTGTGCCGGTTGCAAATCCTGGCTGTATAAGTATCTACCACAAAAGTAGGCTTTTTTAAAGCATACAAAAGGATGCTGTCTGCAGTTTCCGGACCAATTCCCTTGACTGCCAAAAGTTTGTGCCGCAGTTGGGATAGATCTTGCCGGCTCAAGATTTCCAGATCAAAAGAGGCCTCGTTCTTTAAAAAAAACAAAAAATTCTTCACCCGACTGGCTTTTATCCTGAAATATCCGGCGGGCCTGATCAATTCAGCCAATTCCTCCTCTGTCAACCTAAAGAGCTTATCCGGATATAACAGGGACTTTTCCTCCAGATTCAAAATAGCTTTCTCTACATTGCTCCAATTGGTATTTTGAGTCAGGATTGCTCCAATACAAACTTCGAACGGACTTCCTCCGGGCCACCATTGGCTGGGTCCCAGTCTGTCCAGCATATAGCCGTACATCTGAAGAAGAAGCCTTTCACGCGGTGAGTTTTGATAATTCATGCAATAATGGCTCTTAAAACCCTATTCTTTGTTCCAGATAATGGCGGACCAGCCGTTTTGCCTTACATATTCCGGATTTTGCAAACCCAGATCCTGATAGGACTTTACCACCCCTTGCTCCTGATTTTCCAGTATACCGGAAAGAATCAGACAACCTCCGGGGTTGGTCAAACCAATCAATCCGGAAGCCATCCACATCAAGGGCCGGTAGTAAAGATTGGCCAGGACCAGATCGAACCCTGCAGCACTTTTGAAATTGTCCAATGTTCCGGCAAAGATACAAAACTCATTTTGCACATGGTTGAGGGAAATATTGTATTTGGCATTTATCAAGGCACCTGGATCACAATCGAAACCCATCCCCTGCAGGCCCAATTTTGCACAAGCAATGCCCAAAATCCCGGAACCTGTTCCTATATCCAAAAATTCAGTGCCTTGGGATAAACATCCATTTTTTTTCAGTCTCCCTATGGCCTCAAGGCAGAGGTTGGTAGTGGGATGATTGCCAGTACCAAAGGCCATGCTCGGGAAAATATATACTGGATACAGATCACCTTTAATCTCAGTGGATTCCTGTTCCCATTCCGGAATAATAAAAAAATACTCACCCACCTCAATGGGCCGGAAATACTTCCTCCACTCCGAGGTCCAATCCTGTCTTGACCTGGAAAAGATTTCACACCCTACAACCGGATAAGATTCTTGGATCCTCTCTCTTAGGGCTTCTGCCTGCTCCCGGGAATCGAAATAGACAATATATTCTCTGGAATCATCTTGGTTTTCCTTTTCTTCCCATCCGGTCAGAACCTCCCCTCGGAGAAGCAAATCCATTTCCTCTTGATTCTCCGGAGCAACCTTGATCTGGAGGCAATAAATATTATCGTCGGCCTGTGTATTACAATTTGTCATTTTGAAGCAATATATCTTCCATGGTCTTAGCAAAATTATCAAAATCTTGTTTTTCTATTACTAGCGGGGGCAAAAGGCGCAATATCCTCTCCTGAGTCAGATTGCATATATAACCCCTGTCTAACAGAGCCTTCCATATCTCCTTGGCAGAGTTTTGAAATTCAATTCCCAACATCAATCCGATACCGCGAATCTCCCTTATCTGATTGGGAAATTTTTGCTTCAAGGCCTGGAATAATTGCAGTGCATAAGAACCCTTGTCCCGGACCTGTGCACAAACATCCCGATCTTGGATTGTTTTCAGGACCTGATCAGCCACTGCGCTTACGAGTGCTCCGCCGCCAAACGTTGCTGCATGTACTCCTGGCTCGAATCCCTGGCTGACTTCTTCATTGGCCAGCATAGCACCCATGGGCAGTCCGTTTGCCAAAGCCTTGGCAACAGTAAATATATCCGGACTCAGATCGAAATGTTGATGGGCCCACATTTTCCCTGTTCTGGCCATACCGCTCTGTACTTCGTCCACTATCAAGAGCACTCCGTTTTCGCGGCATAGTGCCTGAACCTCTTGCATATACTGCTCATCCAAGGGTATTACTCCACCCTCTCCCTGGACTGCTTCCAGCAATACTGCTGCAGTAGCGGAAGTAAAACCATGCTCCATAGCCTGGATGTCGTTGGGAGGAACCAACTTGAAGCCCTCGGGCAAAGGGGCAAAATCTTCTTTACCCTTGCCCTGCCCGGTAGCGGTCAACGTAGCCAGGGACCTGCCGTGAAAAGAATTGTGCAGGCTAATTATCTCGTAAGCATCTGTATTTCTAATTTTGCGCATGTACCTTCTGGCAAGCTTGATCGCTGATTCATTCGCTTCCGCCCCGGAGTTGCAAAAAAATACCTTTTCGGCATCGCAAGTTCCCAAGAGCCTCTCTGCCAAGTCCAATTGAGGAGTCTGATAAAACAGGTTGCTGACATGAATCAGCTTATCTGCCTGCTCTCGAATTACCTTGTTTATTTCCGGAGGACAGTGTCCGAGATTACAAACCGCTATACCAGCCAGCATGTCAACGTATTCGTTGTCTTCACTATCGTATAGCCTGGCTCCGTAGCCCCTTTCTATCTCCAAGGGATAGCGGTTGTAAGTATTGCACAGCAAACTCTTTTCCCTGTCCTGCACCTGAGACAAATAATTCATTCAAACTCCTCATTTTTATAACTATCCGGGATTCCGATAAAAGATAAAGCCTTGAACCAGTTTAGTGAACAAGGATTAACAGGAAGGTATTATCAAATACTATTATTGATAAACAAAACTTACCCATGTACTGGATTAGTAACAAAATTTCCAAGTCACTCCGGGGAAAACCGGACTGCAAGAAATTTCCAATCGCCAGCTTATTTCCTTGCCATGGGGCAACAGCCAAAACAGCGCCTACACTTCGGGTCTGGGCAACACTCCTGCCCTTTCGGCAATCTCCGGAACCTTGTGTTCCCATTCAATAGCCATTAGATGCACACCGGAAATTCCCTTCATCTCCTTGAATTCTTCAATCTGTTCACAAGCGATCTTTATCCCCTCTTCAGCCTTTTTTCCCTTGGGCGCATCCTGCAAACGCTTAATAATCTCATCCGGCACATCAATTCCTGGAACGTTCTTCTGCATGAATCTAGCCATACCAACACTTTTCATGGGAGTAATACCTGCCAGGATGTAAACCTTTTCCGTAAGCCCCATATCTACTGCTTGTTTAACCCATTTGCGCATCAGTTCCATATTGTATATGCATTGAGTCTGAATAAAGTCCGCCCCTGCTTGTATCTTCTTGGCCAATCTGTGCACCCTGAATTCATAAGGCTGTGCAAACGGATTCGCAGCAGCGCCAATAAACATATTGGGGGTGCCGTCAAGTTCGCCTCCTGCCATGAACTGTCCCTGATCCCGCATTTTCTTGACAGCGGAGATAAGCTGCATGGAATCTATATCAAAAACACCCTTGGCATGGGGATGATCACCGAATTGCTGATGATCGCCGGACAGGCACAGTACATTTTTTATCCCGTGGGCATTTACTCCCAGGATATCCGCCTGCATCGCCAACCGGTTCCTATCCCGGCAAACCATTTGAAAATTGGGCTCAAGGCCTTCCTGCTGGACTATCAAGGACGTGGCCCAGCTGGATAAACGTACCATTCCGGTCTGATTATCGGTAATATTTACCGAATCCACGCTACCCTTTAGATAGGAGGCCTTCTCTTTTACCGCCTCAATATTTGTTCCCCTGGGAGGACCGAGTTCACCGGTAAATGCGAATTGTCCCGACTTTAGCACCTTTTCCAAATTACTCTGTTGCTCGTTCTGAATGTTCATAAGCTATCTCTTTGTTTTTTAATAAATGTATGTTATTGTGTTGGAATTCAATGATTCAACGCTCACGGTTTAAGATTTTGCGGTTAAGTTAGCGTCCGGAACCCGCTAGCTGCAGTTAATATTTTTTATGGCACTCCCCGCAAGCTAAAGGTCCGGAATTCACTTCCTTGTGGCATCCTATACATTGATTGTGATAAGCATTCCTTAAGGATCTCTTGCCTTCGGCGCCTTCAATATCCTTCAAATGGCAATCCGAACATTCCTGTCCGATAATGCGGGAACAAAGCATTTTGTTCTTTTGATACATATGATGGCATTTACAACAGGTATAACCCTCGATTTCGTCGCTTTCTATGTGCGGCTTATGAGTGAACAAAGCAGCCGGCCTTTGTGGTGAACTAAAGACCTCCTCATTTATTCTTCCCATATCTGAATCGTGGCAATTTTGACATAATATCGGACCGTTATCCTTGTCCAAATGGCAACCGATGCACTGCGTATGGTAGGCGTACTTCAGCTTCAGTTTGCCCTTGTCTACTTTATGGCAATCCGAACATTCCTTACCCACAGACATTGCCCCCGGAACCTTTTCCCCGTCTTCATAGACGTGGTGGCATTCACTACAGGAGGCCCTGGTGGAATGAGCACTGTGCTTGAACTTCGCAGCAGAAACCTCGTGTTTTTCAAACGCCTCATCCTTGAGTTCTGTAATATTGGATTGAGCTTTCACTACCAACGCGGAACAAAAAACAACCAGTAAGGATATAAAAAATATATTGATTTTATTACTCATTGTTACCTCTTTATACATAAGGATTGCATTACAAGAGAAAAAAGCAGCGCAGTAAATAATATGAGCAACTTGATTCCGAAAAAATATTTTTAAGTTCAAATAACAGAAACAGTCCTGAAATTCAAGAAAAAATTATTGTATTTAAAGCTAAACTTTTCCATAGTATCAAAATATAGTAATGATTAACTTCCATAAAGATATGGAGAGTAGTTGATTCTACTTTTTATCTTGCTAACTCAACAGTCGAAAATTCTAAGCTAACCCTTTGAAATTATTAGTCCTATATTGCCCTTGGAAATCTTGTCCGAAGGAACAAGAAATGTACTTAACCCCTTGTTAGCTAACATATTGTTTTAATTTTAAAACTTCGGGCAATCTTGTCCGAAGGCACAAGAACATAGAACTTCGAACTCTTTAGCTGGTAGAGGATTTATGAATCTTCTAAGACAACCCTTTCCTGCAGGGTATAAATATTCATCCTGCTCTCCCTCAAAAAACCCACCAAGGTCAGGTTGTAGTCACTGCTTATTTGCACTGCAAGAGAACTGGGAGCCGATATCCCGGCAAATATTTCCAG
>CAJXKR010000129.1 GCA_913055815.1 uncultured Desulfohalobiaceae bacterium
GCATTTTCCACGCTCTCGCCATAATCGACAAATCCACCCGGAAGTGCCCATCCGTAAGGAGGATTGTTCCTTTCTATTAAAACAACCCCCTGCTGATCGCACTGAATTATAATATCCACTGTAGGCACCGGATTCTTATAGAAAGATATTTCCTGGCCGCAACTTGGACAAGGTTTTGTATCACGCATACATGCACCTCTATTATGGATTTAATTACTACCTTTCCAAAGAATTATTTAGGGTTCGTTTGCCAGTCCAGG
This sequence comes from uncultured Desulfohalobiaceae bacterium, assembly GCA_913055815.1. Lineage (GTDB taxonomy): Bacteria > Desulfobacterota > Desulfovibrionia > Desulfovibrionales > Desulfothermaceae > CAJXKR01. The sequence goes on from CAJXKR010000129.1 coordinate 261, forward strand.
GGATGGTAGTTAGGGTCAGAATCAGGAAAACAGAGTATATCCGGCTTGTTCAAGATCCTCATTACTGACAGCACCCTGTCTTATCACCTTCAATCCGGATCTGTCCAGAATCCTGACTATAGTTGAAGGCATGCTGGTTCCATCTTCTTCCTCCCGGGTCAAGACATGGTCCACCTGTTGTTTCAGCCCGGGATCAAGATCCAGGGGGATTAAAGGGGGAGACTCCCCATCCCGGTTCGCACTGCTGGCTATTAATGGTGCTGCAGAACAAAGGCACAACTGCTGGGATATATTGCTGGAACTCCATCTAACACACACCATACCTCCGGAGTCCCTTATTTCCAAAGGCAATTCCTCTTTTCCAGGAACCAGGATAGAAAGCGGCCCGGGCCAAAAATTGTCCAACAACCCGTAAAATTCTTGGATATTACACTCAGTCAACAAAAAAAGTTGCTCAATATTTCCGATAATCACAGGCAAGGGTTTACCCCGGGGCCTGGATTTCAATCTGCATACTTTGGCAGCGGCTTCAGGATTTAATGCATTACCACCTAGTGCATACAGTGTCTCAGTGGGGTAGATTATACAACCGCCTTTTTGGATCTTGGCCGCTGCTTGTTCTATTTGCCCGGAATCAAGCATGATGTTTTCTCGAGATTAATTTGTTGTCTAGAAAAGTGATTTATGATAAATTATCCAACAAGAATAAATAGTACTGATTAACAGACCTATACTTGGTTGGTGAAATTTCATAGCATAAAAACAACTTCAAACACCTATTGGCAAACAAATTGCATAATATATTTTAATAGTGCCTTAAAAGGAGAACTTCCATGAAAATAAATACAGAGCTTTTAAAGGCGGTTCAAGAACAGGAAATCAAGAAAACCAAGCCTAAAGAGCAAAATAAACAGGAGTTTGAACAGGTCCTTAATCAAAACTTGTCCCCGGAACAAGACTCTGGCAAAGACCAAAAAACTTCGCCAAAAATATCCGGCTCAACTCAAATGGCAGCCCTACAAACTCAAATGCAGACCAATTCAATAAGTTCCACCGGGTCCCAGTCCCAAACAAGCATAAGGGAAAAAATTGATCAAGTCCTTTCCAAGTGGGAAAATTATTCCCAGCAGTTGCAAGCTGGGGATAGCAGCCTCAAAAACAGTTTTTCCACCTTGGAGGAGATAAGGGAAAACATTAGCCAACTCCAGACTGAAATATCAGAAGACACCAACCAAGATCAAGGGATTAAATCCATACTGAATGAACTGGAAATAATGGCTGTAACCGAGCAGGTCAAATTCAACCGCGGTGATTACCACTAAATAGTGCCTGACCGTAAGTAGATGGGTGAATTTTCGTCCAATCACTAAATATCAACTAATTCAGTGCAAACTCCCTTATTCTTTTATAAACTGGTCCCTGCGGTGTTAATTCGCTTTGCCACAAAATGAATGAATCTATACGGATTTCAGACCAATAAATTTGGTTTAGGTATTTTTGCAGATCCCTCCAATTATCCTTCTTGTTCTTTTTAACCCTTCCCAGGGTCAGATGGGGTTTGAACTCCTTTTTACTTTTCTCGAAACCAAGTGGCAACAAGGCATTTTCCACTTTTGATGCAAGTTCGACACACTCTTGCCCGCCTTTCTGGACCCCCAGCCAAATAACCCTGGGTTCTCTATTCGGAGGGAAAAAGCCCCCTCCCTTGGCCTGCAGGGAAAATTTGTCCATAGTTACCTGGGCTAGTTGTGCCTGGACGTCTTCCAGGCTCCCCTCTGATATTTCCCCCAGGAAATAAAGGGTCAAATGCCAATTCCCCTGTTTGGTCCAAGCAATCCTGGAATCCAATTTATTATCCCATTCTTGCCTGATATCTCCCAATCCCATTTGATAATTTTCCGGCAGCGGTATTCCAACAAAACAGCGAACACTCATGATATTCCTCCCCAAACAGGCATAGCCTGGACAGACATGGCCTGTATTCTGATTTCGATTTCACGCATCTTTCCCATCCTCGTCTGGTTGGCTCCAGTCACAAGTAAATGACAACTCATCGACCCGTGTCCTGTCCCACAGGCGTACCTGGGTGCAATATGCGGCGCGCCCGATCAGGTGGGCGGCCACTGGGGCGGTTAACAGCAAAAAAACGATTGCGGCGAAAGCCCGGAGGGTAGTGCTAAGTTCCATGTAATAGCTGGCCAGGGCCAGAAACATTAGTCCCGAGCCCAGGGCCCCGGCCTTGGTGGCGGCATGCATCCGGATAATGGTATCCGGCAGGCGCAGCATACCCAGGGCGGCCACAAAGCAAAAAATTCCACCAGATAACATCAAAACTGCGGTTAAAACCTCCATCACGGCCCCTCCTCCTCATCCGGATTTTCACGTCCACCGCGCTCCTTGGCAAGGCGTTCCCGGAAACGGGCCAGTGCCACTGTTCCCAGAAAAGCGATCAGGGCGTAGGCAATAGCAACGTCCAGAAAAGATTTTTGCTGTGTGTAAATGGACAAAACAGCCAGATAGGCCACAATCAAAACGGAAATCAAATCCAGGGCCACGATCCGGTCTGCCTGGTCCGGGCCGATAAAAAGCCTAACAAAGGCAATCAGGATCGCCAATGTTAAAAGGATCAAAGTAATTTGCCCGGCTATGGTTAACAATTCACTCTCCATTCCCATTATCTAATTGCCTCCAGTACGCGTTTTTCTATCTTTTCCTTGATCTGTGCACGCGCAGTCTCCAAATCGTCCACAAACATTACGTGCACGTACAGGATCTTGCGGTCCTGGGAAACATCCAGACTCAAGGTCCCCGGAGTTAGCGAAATCATGTTTGCCACCAGCATGATTTCAAAATCCGAACTGGCATCCAGCGGCACACCGATCACCGCAGGTCTGCTGAAATGACTGGGGGTTATCACATCCCAGAGCACCCGGAAATTGGAAATCAAGAGTTCCCATAGAAAGGTAGCTGCCAGTTTGACCAGCTTGATAACGCGCACGAAATAACTGGTCGTCCCAAACAGGGGCCGGGTGATCCAGAGGGCCACATACCCGATGACAAAACCGGAAATAAAACCGATTATATTCAACTGGTCCATGATAACGGAAAAACCCAGGGCCAATAGAAGATTCAAGACAAACAGATTGCTCATTTGCCCCCCAACACCGCATTTACGTAAATTTCCGGATGCGTTAGTTCATGTGCCGCCTGCTCCGCCACTGCCAGAAACGGGGCTGGAACAAGACCAATGATCAAGGTCAAACCTGCTAACATGGAAATCGGCAAAAGCATCCAGATATCCGGATGCTTCTTTTCAACATCAAAATTATCCGAATCTGGCGGCCTGGGTTTCCAGAAAGCCTCCCCCCAGATTTTGGTCATGGAATAGGTGGTGAGGAGTCCTACGATCACCGCGGCGGCTGCAGCTCCGTAAGCCTGGATTTCAAGGCTGGCTCGGACCAGGACAAGCTTTGCCCAAAATCCGGACAAAGGCGGAAATCCGGCCAGTGAAAACGCGGGGATAAAAAACAGCAATGCCACGAACCAGTTGCTGCGGTACAGGCCGCCCAATTTCCCTAGTTCAAAAGATCCGGAGACCCGCTCTGCAAGACCGGAAATCAAGAACAGGTTGGCTTTGACGATCATGTGGTGCAGGATGTAAAATACCGCTCCTGCCAGAGCCAAGGGGGTAAAAAGGGCCAATCCCAGTATCATGTATCCTACCTGGCTAATAATGTGAAAAGAGAGTATCCTCCTGAACTCGTTGTATGCTGCAGCACCCAACACTCCGGTCAACATGGTTACCACGGCGGAAATCAACAACAATCCGTGAGTATAGGATATATTGAAGATAAACACCAGGGAAAAAAGACGGATCATGGCATAAACTCCCACCTTGGTTAACAGTCCTGCCAGGATAGCGGATATTGCCACCGGCGGAGTATGATAGGATACAGGCAGCCAGAAAAAGAGCGGAAAAATCCCTGCCTTGATCCCGAAGGCGGTCATGAAGATGGCAGCAGTGGCAGTTAGTACCGCGGGATTTTGAACTTCTTGTACTGCCAGGTGCAAGTCCGCCATATTCAGGGTGCCGGTCAATCCGTAGAGCAGCCCGATCCCGGAAATAAAAAGCAGGGTGGAAAACAAATTTATCATCACATACTTTACCCCGCCGTCGAATTGCTGTTTTTCCCTGCCCAGTACGAGCAGCCCGAATGAGGCCATTAGCATGACTTCGAACCAAACGTAGAGGTTGAACAAGTCCCCGGTTAGAAACGCTCCGCAAACTCCTGCCAAAAGGATATTCATCAAGGTGTGGTAGCCGGACTTCAACATTCGGGATCCAATTTCTGCCCTCGAATAAAGGATAACCGCAAATCCAAGAACAGCAGTCACCATGACCATGATTACACTCAAATGATCTGCTATCAGTGTAATGCCGAAGGGAGCAGGCCACTTTCCAACCTGCATGGTTTGTATACCACCCTGAACCACCCGTATAAAGAGCATTGCACAGACTCCGAGATGCAGGAATGATCCCGCCAGGCTGATCCGATGCTGCTTGTCCGGGGCATTCCTGAACCACAGCGTAATTGCTGCCACTTTAAGGGGTAGGATAACTGGCAATACCGGGAGTGCACTCATCAAGCCCCCTCCTGCTGCTGCGGCTTATCCGGGTTGACTCCAGAATTTGCTGCGTCCTCCCCATCGTCTTCCCTGGGCTCCGCAATCCGCATGGATTCAGTATCTACAGTCCCCAGGGACTGATAGGTGCGATAAAACAGGATAAACACAAAGGTCAGTAACGCGAACCCGATTACTATGGCGGTAAGTATCAAGGCTTGTGGAAGTGCATTGGCCAGGGGCTCTGTCGGGACCACAGCATCCTTTGCGATCAGTGGAGGTTGTGTTTGCGACAGCCGACCGGATACGAATATCAGGAGATTGACTGCATTGGTGGCTAATACCAGCCCGAAAATAAAACGGATTAGATTGCCGGAAAGCATCAAGTAGATACTTGCAGCCGCAATAATTCCGCAGATAAATGCCAGCGCAGTTTCCATATCAACTCCCATCCAGTCCCCTCAAGAGGGCTGGACAATTAAGTATGGGAAATATCGACCCAGTTCCTGCCTTGACAAGGCGGGGCAAGAAACATTTCACAATTGTTGAATAACACGATTTAGGCTTTTTCCTTACGTAACCACATAATCACGTAAGCAGATCTTTGATGCTAATCCTCTTCCAGGGACAGGATCAAGGTCAGGATCATTCCCAATACGATTGCAAACACCCCGAAATCAAAAATTAAAGGCGTTCCCAGCACCAACTCCTTGCCTTTGATTTCAGCAAGTGTCCACCACATACCGGTTAAAAAGGGGTTTCCCGCAAACAGACCAATTAGCCCCGAGATCAGGGCCAGGGCCATTCCAATAACAATCAGCACTCTGGGATCGATGCGGATGGCACCGCGCACCGAGGCACTGCCTTCAACCATGGTGTATAGGGCAAACCCGGTGCCTGCCACCAGTGCACCGGCGAACCCGCCGCCGGTGGCACTATGTCCCCTGAGCAGCAGATAGAACGAAAACACAAGGATCAAGCTCACTAACAACCGGGTGGCTGTGCGCAAGATCAAGGACGATATCATGATTTACCTCTCCGCTTTTGGATTAATGCATAACTTGCCAGTCCTGCAGTCGCTACAACAATAATTTCTCCGAGAGTATCCATGCTCCGAAAGTCCACCAGGATAACATTCACGATGTTGCGGCCGTGCGCAGCAACATAGCTGTTGTTTTCAAAAAATCCGGTGAGATAACGGTCCAGAGGCGTGGAAAGCATCGAAAGTGTCAGGGTGGTAATTAATACCCCGGCACTCAGAGACAGAGCCGCGTCAAAACATTTCTTGATCCTGTTTTTTTCCCTCTTGCCGCCAAGACCCGGCAAACGCAAGAGGATCATGGAAACGATGATCACGGTAAGGGTTTCCACCAGCAGTTGGGTCAATGCCAGGTCCGGGGCACCGTGGGCAAGAAAGATAATTGCTATGCCTGCCCCCACCACCCCGAGAGCACATATTGCCAAAAGCACTGAGCTGGTGATGACTACAGTACCTACAGCAGCCATGATCAGCAGGATCAGCAACCACTGTCTTATGGCAAGCTCCGGTAGTGCTATGTCAGGCAGTGCCTGTAGATTCTGCAGATAGCTGTAAGCGCTCAAAAGGACAAAAGTCGCTACCACAATAAAAAAATACCGATGCAGTGAACCGTTTTGCAACAGGCGGTTCTGGAACCGTCCAAGCCCTGCCACCGAATCGAGCAGCACGTCATATACCCTGGAGGCATCCAGGGAGATAAATTCGTATACGCGGCGTACCGCCTGATTGACTTTTTTTCTGCTCAGATACAGGACCGTACCCAGGGCCAAGGTAAATACACTAAGCAAAAGGGGAGGATTGATTCCGTGAAAAAGCTCCAGCTTAACAGGCTCCAGATGCTGATGAAATGCAAGGACTGCCGGGGTTACCAGGAATGTTCCAACAAAATCCGGAAACATGCCGAATATAATTCCGATCCCTCCCAGCACCAGGGGACCGCTGCACATAGAGGCGCAGGCCTCGGGAGCGGGTTCGGAATGTCTGGCCGGACCGGTCAGAAACGGACCGATCAAAAATATACCTGCCACCCCGGTCATCAGGCCATTTGCCAGTACTGCCGCAATCGCGGTCAACTCCGGCATCAGGGCTTCGGCCAGAGCCCCCTTGTACATGATCTCCTTTCCGATAAATCCGAAAAACAGCGGGAAGCCAGCCATGGACAAACAGGCTGCGAATGTGCCCAGAGCGGTAATCGGCATGGACCAGGCCAATCCACTTAATTTTGTCAAATCTCTGGTCCCGGTCTGGTGATCCACCACCCCTGCCACCAAAAACAGCGCGGACTTGTAAATCGCGTGCACCAACAAAAAAGTCATGGCAGCCATCAAGGAGGGAGCGAGTTGTCCGCCCAAAAACATGGTCATAATGCCCAGGGCGGAAACCGTGGTATAAGCCAGGATCTTTTTCAAATCCGACTGCCCCAGGGCGGTGAATGCCCCCACAACAGCAGTCAAGGCTCCCACGAGCACCAGTGTGGCCGTCCATTCGGCAGAATTTCCCAGTATGGGATGAAAACGGGCAAGCAGATAAATCCCTCCCTTGACCATGGTGGCGGAATGCAGGAAGGCACTCACTGGCGTTGGAGCTGCCATGGCATTTGGAAGCCAGAAATGGAACGGAAACTGTGCAGACTTGCTGAATGCACCCAGAAAAACCAATACCAGGATGGCATTGTAATACGGGTGATCCTGCAGGGAGGTTCCCCCGGAGACCATTTGCGAAATCCCGTAGGTACCTGTAGCGATTTCCAGCAACAGGAAACCCACCAAAAGGGCAAGTCCCCCGGCACCAGTAACCAGTAACGCCTGGCGCGCACTCTTGCGCGACTCAGCGGATTCGTGCTCGAACCCGATAAGCAGGTAGGAAAATATAGTGGTCAACTCCCAGAACACAAAAAGGAGCAGCAAGTTGTCGGCAGTGACCAGACCCAGCATGGAGAGCATGAAAAGGTGCAGAAAAAAGAAGAATCTGCCGGTATGGGAGTGTCCGTGCAGATAATCCACCGCATACAGGGTAACAAAAAAACCGATACCGCTGATGATGAGGGCGAACAACACGCTCAATCCGTCCAGCACAAAGGAGAGATTAACTCCAAGTTCCGGAATCCAGGGAATAGCGAATCGATAGGTAGTGCCGGCAGCAGTATCAGGCACCAGGTAGGCTGCACCCAGAAACAAAAGCAGCGGCAGGATACTGCTTATCCTTGCAGGGCTCTCGATCCTATTTTGTCCAGAATTATCAACATGCTGATTCATAGAAAATAATATCCAGGCCTCCCCTGGGACATTTGGTTACAGGATTTTCCCCAAGGATTCAGCAAAAGGTTTGGAGCCAGCAATTCTAATTTTAATTCATCCCAAAATGAATATTTTTTAAACAATACAACCTAACTTTAAGCCTTGCCGGGTAGCTCGCTTTTGCTCCGGGTGCTTAGCTTACAACGTTTAAAACGTCGCAAGCTAATCAAGTCGCACAGCGAGCCACCCGGCTGCGGCTTAAATAGATCAATGTTGCCACACTAGTAGCTTAATATAAAATTCTCGCTCTTGGAGTTAAATTTTTTAAAATTGCTGGTTTGGAGCAATACACGATTGATAAAAATGTGCTTTTGTATAAGCTAATTAATTCAATCACAGAGAGTTCTTGATTGTCAATTAATAAAATAATTACAGTTTCTCTGTTATTCTTTTCTTTGACTTTTCTGCACATATACTGTACAAACCTCTCAAAAATCCTATTCCAGAAAAAAACAGATAATAAAAGATGCGACTGCAAAAAACATAATTCCCAGGTTCTAGTCAGAGGTCACGTTTCACAGTTTCTTGATTTTTCTGTCTTCTGTCATCTGTATTTTGAATTTTTATTAACTCTTTGATTTTATTTCTTGATCCAGTTGGTCAAGATTGCCCGAATTTCGAATTTCGATATTTGAATTTTATTCC
>CAJXKR010000130.1 GCA_913055815.1 uncultured Desulfohalobiaceae bacterium
TTAGTCTTTCTTCTTCATTACCTATTAATATTAGATAAGTATAAATCGAGTTCTCGGTATTTTCTTTCTCCCTCCTTCGAACTAACCTACAAAATTCCAGGCCGTCAATATCTTCATAATTGGAACACACCAATACCGTATCAAATTCCTCATCCTCCATATATGTAAGGGCATGAAGGTGATTTTTGCATTCATAAGCCTCAAGTCCCCAATTATTTAAATAATAAAAAATCTCGTTGGACTCTTGATCATTATTGCTTATTACCAATATCTTACCGTAAAGCCAATCTTCCATATACTACTCTCTTAATTTCTCCACCCGGGATATTTTGCCGATTTTAGGGATTAAACTTAAGCCGGCACCATATTTTATGCACTTTGAAATTAGTTTGTCATTCTTGAGCCTAGACAGTCATACCTATGTTTTCAGGAAAGCATGTTCGAGGTCCAAGTTCTAATTGCATATATTTACAAAAAGTACTAGCATTGTACAAATTCGAAACAAATGCAATCACAATTTCAGTATATAAAGCAAGTAGTTAAAAACTACCCACAGTTCAAGACAAAACCACTTGATATTCAAGATGACACTTAACGTATATGTTTCAATTAACATGTTCCACTAATGGAAGCAACTTGCTATAACAGAAAAAAACACAATGAAAAACAAGGATATCCAGGCCATGCGTTTTAAGGATTTCAACCAACTTCAAAAAGTTAACATAAACAAGGATTCCAAGGACAATCTCAAGGACACCGGATCCAAAACCAAGCAAGATATATCAAAAGAGCAACCAAAACAACAAAAAAATGATAATGAACTTTTTCAGCAAGCAATGCAGGATGTAGAGCCACTTAACAACAATGAAGGCGGAAGGGAAATCTCATTTCACCACAACAATTACACACCTCCCAAGCATAAAACCAATCAAAAACAGCATGGACAAAAATATTTGCAAGATCTTGTCCAAGGCAAGGTAGAATTCGAGATAGAATACACAGACGAATTTCTACACGGAAGTATAAAAGGCCTGGATCCAAAGATCTTCAAGAAATTGAAAGCCGGAGAATTCAGCCCGGAATCACATTTGGACCTACACGGTCTGACCTTGGACAATGCTTATTACAACCTGTTATTATTCATGAAAGAAAACTACTTGAAAGGGAAGAGGTGCTTGTTGTTAATCCCCGGGCGCGGAAAGAATTCTCCCCAGGGTACCAGCATCTTGAGAACAAACCTCCAATCCTGGTTGACCCGCGACCCTTTAAAGAGAATCATACTGGCATTCAGTACCGCCCAGCCACAACACGGAGGAGCAGGCGCCTTATATGTATTGCTTAGAAAATTCAAGAAAAACCAGGGTAAAATCCAATGGGAAAAATTCCTCCTGAAAATGGAACCCTAGTGATTAGTGTATTCTTCAATCCCTTCCGTTTGTAAAATGAAAGTCAACAAACTTGTCAAATTATAAAAACTTTTTATTTGATAAAACAAATAATTAAAGCTATAAACAAGCTTTGTTCCGTATCTATTTTCTAGGCAAAACTTAAAGGAGACTCGCATGGGTTTTTTTTCCAAGATAAAAAAATTCTGGAAGGGTGGCGAATCAGCACAAGATCAAGGGAATGAAAAAAGACCCCAAGAGCACTCATTGCCCCGGGAGGAATCGGAAACTGTTCAGCAACACCTGGACACAGAAACAGAAGAAGTAGCTTCCGCTTCCAGTGGACAAGAGGAAGACTGGCAAAAAGAACTAACCTACACCCTGCAGGAAGCTGAACCCAAGCTCAGTATCTGGTTGGATCATATCTTGCGAGATGTGGAATATGCAAACCAGGAACTGTGGAGCCGGCTGAAATTTTTGTTTGACTGTTTGGAAATCCCGGAAAATGAGGCAAATGACTTTATTCACCGTTTCAGGAATTGGCTCGATGACATGGATTACGAAATGGTTAGTGAGTTCAGATCCGAATTGCAGTACCGCTTGGCTCTTGCTCTGGATCTGGAAGACGAGGAGGACGAACAAAACAGGCTGTTTTTAAAGCTCTCCCACGGATTGAATAAAACCAAGGAACAACTTTCCAAGCGCATTGATAACCTACTGAATCTAAGTTCAGAATTTGACGAAAAATTCTGGGAAGAACTGGAAGAAATCCTGGTAATGGCGGATGTGGGCATGCAGACTACTACCAAGCTAATAGACAGGCTGCAGTCCAAGGTAAGGCAGGAGAAAATTACTGATTCTGACGAATTCAAAGCGGAATTCCAAAAGGAATTGGCTGCCTTGTTTCCGGAGGCTCCCAAAAAAATAAAACCCGCACCTCCGGAAGTATTCCTGATGGTAGGGGTAAACGGTGTAGGCAAGACCACTACTATTGCAAAACTGGCCCACAGATCACAAATGCAGGGCAAAAAAGTACTGGTTGCAGCCGGGGATACTTTCAGGGCAGCAGCAATAGAACAAATGGAGATATGGGCACATAGAGTAGGTGCGGGATTTTACAAGAAATCACCCGAATCCGACCCGGCAGCTGTTGCCTTTGAGGCACTTGAAGAGGCCAAGAAAGAGGGCTACGACCAGCTTATTGTGGATACAGCCGGAAGATTGCATACAAAAGTCAATCTGATGGACGAACTCAAGAAAATAAAAAAAGTATTGCACAAAAATCATCCCGGAGCACCACACAGGAACATGTTGGTGGTGGATGCAACCACCGGGCAAAATGCCATTTCCCAGACTCAACTTTTCCACCAGGGCATTGGGGTGGATGAAATCATCCTGACCAAACTGGACGGCACAGCCAAGGGAGGAGTGGCTCTTAGCATCAGCATTGAGCAAGGCATACCTATTTCCTATATCGGGCTGGGAGAAAAGATGGAGGACTTACGCCCCTTTGACGGGGAAAAATTCGCACAAGCCCTACTGGAGTAAGATCAAATCCTATATTGAACTGCTATGAGTTTAATATCCTTTAATACAATGTTTGACTAAATAAAACATAAGATTTATATTAAATATGCATCGGAGAGGTGGCCGAGTGGCTAAAGGCGGTAGTCTTGAAAACTACTGAGGGTTGACAGCCCTCCGGGGGTTCGAATCCCTCCCTCTCCGCCACTATTTTTTAACTATTACAGGCAGTTAAAAAACATTCAATAGCAAGATTTATTCCAACATCATCCTACCAATCAAAAAATGCCGGAGCAAAGTCCCGGGCTTAAATATCAACCCACCCCCCGCTTGAAACATCCCTTTAATCTGCTTCTACTTGATTCTATTTTTTCTTTTCTAAAATATCTCCTAACACTACTGCGAAAGTTTTATATTAACCTTCCGAGATAACTTAGATCTATTTAATTGAATCACAGCATTTGACACCCAAGCCTATTTATTTCTCAAAATTACGTGAAAACCTGGGCTAACCTATAGAATCCATCAATCTAACGGTAAGTTTCAGCAATCACAACGAATAAGCAAAATTATCCAAATAATTCAATAAGTAGAGAGAAGTTCTATCTCAGTGTTCAATCCCGGAGTGAGGATTCTTCCGATTTGAATAACCCAACCTGTTTTGGTATAAGATATCTAAATTCATATAACAAAAATAGACAGATTGCCTGTTTGCTCAAATTGACAATACTTCCTGAGCTTGCTATTAACCCAAAGATGTACTTACTTCGATTCTGCGTTTTTACCATATTTTTGTGTCTGATTTCGTTTTTATTAATTTTTTCATCCCCAAAACCGCTTCTAAGCCATCCCCACATGTTCATAGACTGTAAACTCACCCTAGAATTTGATAACAAGGGATTGGCCTGCCTTCAACATACGTGGCACTTTGATAGGATGTCTTCCTCCATGATTTTGAGCGATTTTGACAAGGATGGGAACGGAAATCTGGACAAAAAAGAAGTGGCCTCCTTAAAAAAGGCTATGTTTGATAACTTGAAAAAACAAAATTACTTCACATACATAGGGATTGACAATCAAAGATTCGAAGTCAAGCATATCCAGGGCTTTAATGCCAAAATAACAGACAAGAAACTGATTTACGAATTTACTGTCCCTTGCCGGGTAAATGCGACCGATTCTTACAAGAAAGTACGCATTTCCCTATTCGACCCCACCTATTATTCTCAAGTAAAATTATCTAAAGACGATCTGAAACTGCAAGGAAAAGATGCCCTCACGGTAAAAATGCAAATGTCCAAGGCCCCTGATCTCGCCTATTACCATGATAGGATCGTGCCTCGGGCATTTTCACTCAGGATCAAAAAATGAAAAAAATTCTCCTTATTCTTGTCCTACTTTTGTTTTTTATCTCCCTACCCAGGGTTATGCTGAGCGAAAACCCATTTAGTTCAAACTCAACACCCGGACCGGAGAACAGATCTTCAGAAAGCGAAGTCTCGCTTGTTCAAAAGACAATGCGGATTATAAGCAATCTGCAACGCAATATCAGGATGTATATGAGCGACTTGAGTAGAGATATAAATAAAAATCCACTGGGATCTTCCTTCTGGTATTTTTTGCTGGCAGCCTTCGGATACGGTGTGGTTCACGCACTTGGTCCCGGCCACGGCAAATCCGTAGTCAGTTCGTATTTTCTCAGTCGACCCGGCCGAATAATCCACGGCACGCTGATGGCCAACATGATCACCCTACTTCACGTAGGATCAGCTACAGTAGCAGTCTCAAGCTTGTACTTCATACTGCAGAAATCGGGTATGCACTCCGTTTCCAAGCTGAGTCGGGATCTGGAGATGATAAGCTACGGCCTGATTCTGGTTATAGGCCTTTTACTTTTTCTAAGGGCTTCTTTTGAACTACTGTCCAAAAAATGGCAAATAGTAGAAGAAAGTCAAAGTCAAGCCGGTTCGAATATAAAAGAACTGGTCACCCTTTCCCTGGCAACCGGAATCGTACCTTGTCCCGGAGCAGCCATAATATTAACCTTTGCCCTGACCATAGGTATTATCTTCCAAGGATACTTGGCCATGCTTGCCATCGCTCTAGGAATGGGGCTCACAACAACTTTTTTTGCCTTGCTTGCATTGGGAACGCGCAGCACCCTGCTCAAGTTGAGCCAAAAAAAGATCAAGCTATTCAGTTGCCTGTATTATATCCTTTCTTTTGCCGGTGCATTCTTTATCCTTGTATTCGGGGCAGTTATGCTGATTGGGGCCTGGCCATCCTGATAAACAGGCCAGGACAACCGGTCAATTTTCTTTTATCGCAATCTTAGCTGAAATCCACTATTAACCGGAAAACTGGGGCAAGTATCAGATCAAAATATATCAATATGTTGCAAGCCGCAGCACTAATCTTATTTTTTGAACTCCTTTTCCACATCCTTGTCAAAATCAGCTTTTATCCAAGAATCAGGGCTCATTTGATATTCCCTGTTGAATGTATTTCTGATCTCCTCAAGAGGCACATCCTCGTATTCTCCCCTGAAATTTATGTATTCCATATGCCTGTTGCCGTTCAAGTCAAAAGAATGGAATATAGAATCGTTTTCCCCGTCAAATTCCAACGGTTTCAAATCGAATTTTTTACAGAGTTCAATGTTAAAAGCAGGTGTAGCCTTAACCCACTTCCCGTTCAAATAGATGGAAGTATAAGCGTGCCAGTAAAAAATATCCGTATTCATCTGCCTGCGCATGCGTTCAGTGGAAAGATGATTTTTCACATCTGCAAATCCCAGTCGAGCTGAAATTCCCATGTATCTGCAACAAGCGGCAAGCAGAATTGCCTTGGCCACACACCAGCCCCGGCCCTGCCTTAGAGTACTGCTAGCTTTCAAGCCTTCCACTGAAAGATCTATAGCATAGGGATCGTAACGTATTCCATCCCTAACTGCATAGTAAAACTTTACTGCTTGTGTAACCGGATCATTAGATGTTGCCGCTTTTTTTTGAATAAAAGCCTCTATTTCCGGAACCTGGAAATCAATAGTCTCTGTGGGCCTGGTATATTTATCCATTGTTCCAATTTCCTTGAATACTAAATGCTGTATTTATAATTTCGAGAATTCAGTACTGATATTCCCAATTAAAGGTAACACCCTGGTTCATGGATCCATAAACACTTTGCATGGAAAACCGGGGGGTAAGTTCGACGCTTACCGTAACCCTGCCGGTTTCCCCTTGAACTCCCTTTTCCACTTCAAAGTAGACGTCCTCGTTCAAATATTTACCCACTCCCACGGTTGCTCCCTCTCCTTCTTCTGCAGCCTTGATCTGCAACATATCCACTTGCAAGAAATTCCTGACATTTCCCATTATTCCACTACTACCGGATGTAAGTTGCCTTATCGACCAAGCAAGCTTTACCGCCTGTAGTGGTGTTATTTGGTTAACCCCCTTACCAAAGAGGAGTCTGGACAATATTTCCTCTCTGGGATAAGTTGGCTCCGAAGTTATATTAATTGAAAAATCATCAGGAGTCCCTGACAAAAAAAGGTTAACCTTCAGATTGCTTCTGGTGTGCACAGCTAGAACTTCAAAATAAGGCTTGGGAGGAGATTGATCGGTAAAAGTCACTTTTCCTTTATCGAATGTAAACCTCTTGCCCAAGATATTCATATTCCCCCTTTCCACCTGCATTTTTCCATTAACTCCCAAGTCATCCAGACTTCCCCGGAGCCGGAGATCACCGCTCCACTCAGAATCAACCCCCCTTCCCCTTATATACATCCCTCCGGGAACCTTGATACGAAGATCCAAAAATATACTGGACAAGACATTTTCCTGCCCCTCGTCCTTGGAAGAAGTATTTTTTCCGTCCTGATCAGCCCCCTGACTTCCAACTTCTACAACCTCCAGGCCGGATAAACCCTTGGGTCCGGGCTCCGGGATTCCCAACTCCAGGGGAAAAACTTTCAATTCCCCGGAAAAACTGGTTTTGTCACCAGAACCTTGAATATTTAAGTCCCCACTTACTTTACCGTCTACAAGATCGGTATTGTACAGTTGTGCATCATCCAAATCCAAGCCAAAGGAATAATTCAGGCCATTTTCCCCTGAAAATTGCAATTCTCCCTGTCCTTCCAAATTGCCACCTTCTCCGGCACTGGAGCTGAATTCAGTTACCTTCAACACATCTTTGTTTAATTCGCACTGCAGCTTTATATCCTGGATCGAGGTTCCGGTATCTGCATACTCGTAACTACCGTTTTTCAATTTAACATCCCCGGAGAACAGGGGATCATAAAGGGAACCTGAAATATTTACTGCCGAGACTAGCTCACCGGTTATCATTTGCTTCTGCAAACCCAGAATCTCCGTAACCCATTCCAAATCCAAGCTAGTGCTGACCTCTCCGTGCATCCCGTCTTCAGGTTCAAAATAAAACGGGGATAGTGACAACCCGGCAGGTATGTCAAATTCTCCGGCAAGGAGCTGTTCACCGCTTTCTGTAATCTCAAGTTCCAGATAAAGATCGTTCGCAGCATAAGTTCCCTTGCAGGAAACATTAATGGCTTTATCCAACTTTTTTATATATACTGCAGTTGTCAAATCAGGAACTTGAAAGGAGAACTCCATCCTGGGAGAAGCCTTGCTCCCGGAAATGGAAAAATCCGCATCCAGGTTTCCCTCAAATTTCTGGACCTGGGGCAGGGGTAGTGAGGAAAGGCTGATGGAAGTTAGAGAGATGCCTCCCTGCAGGACATCCGGTCGCATGGAGAAATCCAGATCCATTTCACCCTGGGCAAGATCTATATCCTCGCCTCTTACAAATAGTTCCTCGCTTGTAAATGCAATATCAACAGGTTTTTGCCATGAAAAGTCCATACCGGCATATCTGCCCTTGCCTTTATCCAGCCGCAATGCATCTCTTGCATAAAAATATTCTCCGGATAAATCCAGATTGAAATTGCGGCCATAATTACCTTGAGCAGCCAAATCCAAGTTCAGGGATTCTCCGGTCTTGCTCGCATCCAGTTTAATTTTTTGAATCAAATTATCTTCTATCTCTATCTTCTTAGCATTTACTCCAAATTTACCCTCCAATTCAGAAAGATCCGATAACTCCAAGTCCAATAACGCTTGCCGAATATTTATCCCGGAATAAGCAACATCCCTTACATTGGCTTTGGATGACAAACCTATATTATCTTCCTTGCCTTTCAGGGAGGCATTTAAATCCAATGCACCCTGAATATCCAGTGGCCAGAAAGTTTCCACCCAGCTCAGGGAATCCATGTTTGAATTAACCCGAAAGTCAACAAGGGATTTGTCCATGCTCCAGAATCCGCGGGCGGAAAAATGCCCATCAGGCAAATCCATTTGCATTTCTTGTAACCCCAGTCTTTGATCAATCCAAGAGAAAGCCAAGTCACCCCTAATATGCTTGCCGTTTCTCTCAATGTCCAAATCCAGATTTCCGGACGGTGTCCCGGGTAACCCCCTGATATCGGTTTGAATGGAAACAGATAGCGGTTGAACAGAAGCAAGGGAAAAACCGGTAAACTGCAGATTAGTATTTGCATCGAAATCTTCCAGGGATCCCTTTATGTTCCCGCTTGCTCTCACAACACCCCGCAACTCTCCCTCTATCACTGGTACAAGATCCGGGAGATCAATCTCCTTCATATACCAATCAACATCCAGTTTGGAATTATTCAAATCGTATTGCCCGTTCGAGGATATATCCACATATCCGCTCTTAAGCCTTGTTTTTTCAAACTGCAGCACATTTCCC
>CAJXKR010000131.1 GCA_913055815.1 uncultured Desulfohalobiaceae bacterium
AAGTATTCGGATTTTCGTATTATCGCGGCCACAAATCGGGATCTCAAGGCAAAAGCGGAAGCAGGGGAACTCAGGAACGATTTTTTCTACCGGGTCCACATAATACCTATACACCTGCCTCCGCTCAAAGAGCACAAAGAAGACATCCCGTTGCTTATCCACCATTTCATGAAGCTCTACAACGGGGACAAGTCCATCACAATCCCGCCCGACATCATGGAATCCATGCTGGATTACGACTGGCCGGGCAATGTAAGGGAGCTACAAAACGCGGTCCATCAATACCTGACTTTCAATAAAATAGATTTCCTGAACCAGGAGGAAAGTTCCCAGAGCAATCAAGAAGAGCTTCCGGACACCATCCGGGTGAACGAGGAGCAGAATCCGGATCTTTCCGATGCTATGCAGGATTTTGAAAAACAATATATCCAGAAGACCCTGGAACAAAACAAGTGGCATCGCTCCAAAGCAGCCAGGATACTGGGCATCGACCGCCGGACCCTGCTCCGGAAGATAAGGGCCTACGGCCTGGAATAAGCCCTCCGGATTCCCGAAATATATTCTGGTGCTACTGCTTATCTTGGGGTAGATGCAGGCTTTTTAATGCTGTCAGCAAGCATGGGTTTCCAGTCCCGGGTGATTAATCCTGCCGGGATGGTTGCGCCAACGTTTCAGCCTTTTGCCCCCTCCTGCTCGTCTTTTTCCTTGCCTGCAGACTTCTTGCCCCTGGACTTGCCAGAGGATCCACTTTTCTGTTCCGGCTCTGACACTTCCTCCAACAGCCCCCTTTGTTTACCCTGGTACTGTTTGGAGCTTGAAGAGGAGTTGGGATCCGGGGTTGTATCCTGTTCCGCATCCTGTTCAGAATCCTTTTCCAGTTTTTGCTTGACCCGTTCCCTTTCAGGCTTGGTCTTGGTCACCAACTTGACCTGTGGCACATACACCTTGCTCACCGGGTATATTTCCTCGTATCTGGTTATTAAATCAAAATCCGGATTGGCAGGATCAAAGTCCTGGCTTAGAAATTCAAGCTCCCCTTCCTTGGTTTTGCCTATATAATCCATATATTTCCTCCTTTTAAATTTCAGGCCTGTTATTGTCTTGTGCAAAAAAGGTGAATTCCCGAGCATCCGCATATCCTGCTCATCCAGGAATTCGCAGGGAAAATGCTCACAATCCGGGCAGGACAGGAATGTTTTATATTGTTTTAACTTCGGACAGCGAAATGTTCTCCCAAGAATGGAAAGCGCATCATCGGGGTCATATCCTATTTTTTCCCTGGGCATATTCTTTTCCTGCTTTTTCAAGAGAAGTCAAAAGGTTTTCCTTCCAAAACACGCACCTGTCATCCTTGCTCATATTCCTGGGCCTGGGCTACTGTAATGGCAGTTACATTAACTACATTTTCCATGTCCGTGTCCCGCTGCAGCACGTTGAAAGGCCTGCTGACACCCATGAGCAAAGGTCCCACAGCCTTGGCACCTCCAAGGCGCTGCATCAACTTGTAGGCGATATTCCCGGATGAGAGTTCCGGGAAGATGAGCACGTTGGCAGGTGCCTGCAAGCGATTGAAAGGGTAATGCTCGTTCATGATCTCTCCCACTACCGCGGTATCTGCCTGCATCTCCCCGTCTATTGCCAGGGAAAAGTCCCGCTCCTGCACAATTTCCACCGCCCTTTCCACCCGTTTGGCATCCGGGTGACGCGTAGCTCCAAAATTGGAAAAAGAAAGCATGGCAATCCTGGGTTCAATATCAAAAAAACGTGCTACTTCGCCTGTCAGAATAGCAATTTCTGCAAGATCTTCTGAAGACGGATTGATATTCACGGTGGCATCTGCAAACAGCAAGGTGCGATCCCGGAAGATCATCAGATAGACGCCGGATACCTTATCGACTCCGGGTTTGCGGGATATCACCTGGAGCACCGGCCGGATGGAATCCGGGTAGGAGCGGCTGATGCCGTGGACCTGTCCGTCAACCATATTCTCGTGCACCATCATGGCCCCGAAAACAAAACGATTTTCCAGTTGGTTACGGGTCTCCGCAGGTCCCCATCCCTTCCGAGCCCGCATCATGTGAAGCTTTTGCACGTATTGTTCAAAGATACTGCTCTGCATGTGATCCAGGATCTCGATCCCGTCCAGGGGCACACGCAGTTCTTCCGCTAGATTTTCAATGGTTTGGCGGTGTCCCAGGACTACAGGCCTGGCAATACCATCCCTGGCAGCATGATGGGCGGCCCTCAGGATTACCGGGTGGTCTCCCTCGGGGAAGACTATGCGCTTGGGGTCTTGCTGTGCCCGGGTAATAATTTTGCGCATGATTTCCCGTTCCGGACCCAGCCTGGATTCCAGGGATTGCATATAGCTGACGTTGTCCTGGAATCCGGTACGGGCAACTCCGGAATCAACAGCAGCCCGGGCAACCGCCGGGGCAACCTTGAGCAGCACCCTCTGGTCCAAGGGCTTGGGTATAATGTATTCCGGGCCAAAGGTCAATGCGGTATTGCCGTAGGCACGAATAACCGAGTCAGGCACATCTTCATGCGGCAATTCAGCCAATGCATAAGTCGCTGCCAGCTTCATCTCCTCGTTGATCGCAGACGCCCTGACATCCAGGGCACCCCGGAACAAGAAGGGAAATCCCAGTACATTGTTTACCTGGTTGGGATAATCGGATCTCCCGGTGGCGATAATCGCGTCCGGCCGCGCCTGTTTAGCCTCATAGTATCCGATTTCCGGCTCCGGGTTGGCAAGGGCGAATATTATCGGGTCCTTGTTCAACAATTGCAACAGGTCCCCGGAAAATGCACCCCGAACTGACAACCCCACCAGCACGTCAGCTCCTTGCACCACATCCTCCAGGGTACGCTTGTCAGTATCTGCAGCAAATTCTTCCTTGTAAGGATTCATGCCCTGTCTCCGGCCCTTGTACACAACTCCCCCGGAATCGACAAAAACGATGTTCTTCTTCCGGACACCGAGCTGGACAAACATCCTGGCAGTGGCAATGGCCGCCCCTCCGGCACCGTTTATAACGACCCCCAGGTCCTGGAATCTGCGGTCGGTCAGCCTGCAGGCATTGATCAGTGCTGCCCCGGTTATGATGGCAGTGCCGTGTTGATCATCGTGAAAGACCGGTATATCCATCTCATTTCGCAGGGTATCCTCGATGTAGAAACAGTCCGGGGCCTTGATGTCTTCCAGGTTTATACCGCCAAAAGTGGGTTCCAGCAACTTGACAGCACGGATGAACTCATCCGGGTCCTCGGTCTTGATCTCGATATCGTATACATCCAGGTCAGCGAAACGCTTGAACAGCACCGCCTTGCCTTCCATAACCGGTTTCCCGGCCAGGGCACCGATGTTTCCCAGACCCAGGACAGCGGTACCGTTGGTGATCACTCCTACCAAGTTGGCCTTGTTGGTGTAATCATAGGACAAATTCGGCTCTGCCTGGATCTTTTGGCAGGGCAACCCCACACCCGGAGTATAGGCAATGGAGAGATCAGCCTGCGACATGCAGGGCTTGGTGGGAACTATTTCTATCTTTCCCGGCCTGGGCTTGTTGTGATAGTCCAGGATCTCTTTTTCAGTGGGCATACAGTATATCCTTGGATTTGCAATTTCAATTTTCTTTTTATGATAGTATTATACAATCCGGGGATAATCAATACAACCCAAGGATGGCTTTTTTGTTCTAGAATTCAATTAGCTGTTTGTATTTGAATTTTTTCTTGTTGCAGGAATAAAATTCGGGCAATCTTGACCTACTGGATCAAGAATATCGAATCTCGAAATTCAAAATAAAATCAAATAGTTACAAATGTTCATCCTGCATCCTGGCTTTGAGTATTTCCTTGAGGTCTTTTTTAAGCAATTTGCCTACCGGGTTCCTGGGCATTTGCTCCACCACTTCCAGCCGCTCCGGAAACTTGTATTTTGCAATGCCCTGTTCCTGCAAGAAGTCTACAATTTCATCCAGCTCTATGCTTTCCTCCTGGGCAGGGGTGACAAAGACGCAGGTACGTTCACCCAGATAGTCGTCCGGAATACCGATGGCGGCAACTTCCATGACCTTGGGATGTGCCAGCACGATATTTTCCACCTCCTGGGCGCTGATATTGTAGCCACCCCTTACAATTATATCCTTCTTGCGCTCAAAGAAACCTATATAATTGTCTGGCTTCAAAGTGAACAGATCCCCGGTATAAAAGTACCCGTCCTGATCAAAGGATTTGTCTGTCAAGTCCTGCCTCCGGAAATAACCGGGTATGATAGTCGTACCCTTGAATGCGAGTTCGCCCACTTCACCGGGCTGGGTTACTTCCTTGCCGGTTTCAGGGGAAACAAGCTTGGTATCCATCCTTTCTTCCGCAATTCTGGAGGACCATCCCACACCCTTCCTGCCGAAAAAAGGCAAGTGGTCCACCCTGGTTTCCATATCCGGGACATCCTTGGCACTGGAAATGATTCCGGTTCCCTCGTTTTGGCCCCAAATATTGCCGATATCAATGTCCCATCTCCTCTTGAACTCCTGCATAGTAAACAGGGACGGGGGAGCGGAACCGATAGTTATCGCCCTGACGGAACCCAGATCGAACTGGTCCACTGAGGGGTGCTTGACTATGGCATTGGCTATGGCAGGCACCAAAAGGGTATAATTCACCTTTTCCTGCATGAGTTGCTGGATGAATATCCTTGCATCAAAGGGGTGGTGTATGACAAAAGTACCACCTGTGATAATCCAGGGTATGAACACAGTCCCCACTGAGGCCATGTTAACCAGGGGTCCGGCGGTGAAAAGCACATCCCCGGGGGCTAAATCCAGGACTTCCACTTCCATGGTGCACAGATTTATCCAGTTGTTGTGGCTTAGCGGACAACCCTTTGGTTCAGCTTCCGTACCAGAGGTCCAACACAGGGTAAACACGTCATTGCCGTCTACATGCACCCTGTTCAACTTCTCCAGATCCGGGTCTTGTGTTGCCATTTCCCTTAACTTGGACAGATCCATCACCTGCTGGAGATTGTCGTATTCAGCCCCAAGTTTCTCTCCCAGTTGATAATGGTTGAAATCCTTGAACGAGTCCATGGTTATGAAAATCTTGGCCCGGGTGAGCCCGACAATATAGGACAACTCCTTGTATCTCCATGCCATGGGCACCGGGGTTATCAGTCCACCGGCCCTGGTAACCGCGAAATACAGCATTGCCAGTTCAATGCAGTTGGGCAGCTGAACCAATACAATCTCGTCCTTTTGCAGCCCGGAATTGATAAATGCAGTTGCCAGTGCATTTATTCTGTTATTCAGTTCCCTGTAGGTAATGCGCTCAGGTTCGAATCCGGTAAGTTCCTCCTTGTTGGGAGGATCAACCAAGGCAACAGTATCAGGCATATTTTTGACATGTTCATTAAAATAGTCCAGCAGGGTGGTTTCACCCCACCATCCCAATTCGGTATATTCCTTTATCTTTTCCTTGGATGCCAAAATCATATTTCCCTCCTTGTTTCCAACCCAACAAAACAATCGCAAGTTGCCTACTGACTGGGCGCATGTTAAGTATAAATTACTAAACCTGTATTGTCTTGTCAATACAAAGTATTCACTTTCGGTTCCATCCAAATAGTTCCAGGGCAGTTATTGGCATCAACAGATTCTGACATATTAACTTGCACGCCTTGCCGGAAAGCAACGAAGCATGGGCAATCTCGACCCCGTCCCTGCCTTGGCAGGGCGGGGCGAGAAAAATTTTTCATATTAGAGAACGAAGAACCAGGAACCACTTACTTCTTGTTTCCCAGGATTCTGCCGATCACCATCCGCTGCACTTCCGAAGTGCCCTCCACTATCTGCAATAATTTTGCACCTTTAAAATAACGGGAAACGGGATACTCATCCATATATCCGTAACCACCGTGGATTTGAAGTGCGTCACTGGCGACCCTCTCCGCCATTTCCGAAGAATAAAGTTTTGCAGTGGTGGCTTCAAAGGTGTGTTTCTTGCCTTGATCCTTTAACCAGGCAGCCTTCAAGTACTGATTGCGGGCTAGTTCAATTGATACAGCCATGTCCGCCAACTTGAATTGGATGGACTGGAAGTTGAATATGGGTTGCCCGAACTGTTTACGTGCCTTGGCATAGGACAGGGACTCGTCCAGGCAGGCCTGGGCCACTCCCACTGCGAGGGCTGCTATGCTGATCCTTCCGGCCTCCAGGGCGGACAAATGCTGTGCAAATCCCTTGTTCGGGTCTCCGAGCAAGTTTTCCCTGGGTATACGGCAATCCTTGAGTATCACCTCGTGCGTAGCCGAGCACTTCCAGGCCATCTTGTCATAGCACTTGCCAAGCTGAAACCCGGGCGCATCCTTGGGAACGATAAAGGCTGATATGGTATCGTCCGCGGTTCTGGCTGCCACCAGGACAATAGAAGCATTTTCGAGTCCTATGTTGGTGATAAACTGCTTGGTGCCATTTAGAACCCACTCGTCGTCCCTTAGTTCAGCAGTTGTGGTCATTGCCCCTGCATCAGACCCGGAGTCAGGTTCAGTCAGACCAAAGGCCCCAATCTCTTTACCCTGGGCCAAAGGCACAAGCCATTTTTGCTTTTGTTCCTCTGTTCCAAAGGCATAGATCTCCTGGGCCACTATGCTCGTGGTTACATCGAGCAATCCTCCCAAGGAAGGTTCCGCCCTGGAGATTTCCTCTATGCACAAGTGCATGCCAACCCAGTCTCCGCTTGTTCCCCCGTAACTCTCGGGGAAAGGTATGCCCATGAGACCGAGTTCCGCCATTTGTTCTATCAGGTCGTAGGGGTAGTCTCCGGTCCTTTCCAGTTCCGCGGAACGAGGGGCAATTTCCTTTTGAGCGAACTTTTTGACCTCTTTTTGGATCATTTCCTGTTCCTTGGTAAATTCAAAATTCATACCATACTCCTTGGGGCTAGAATTTCCTGTCCTTTATATCCAGGCATTGTGCCGCTGTCACTTACCGGGCGCATGTTAAGTACAATTAATATATCTATATTCCCGTGTCAATAAAAAAATACGATTTTGGCTCTATTTCAAAATTAGTAATTATAAAGGAATAACTGCAAAATTTTCTCAAAAAAGCCTTGACAATCATTCATCCCTTTGCTCACATAAAATCATGGAGTTTTGGACAAAAACTCAAAGACTGCAGTCTTACAGAAAACAAACCCGACAGAATTCAAGAAGAATCCAGCGATTGATGCTGGGCTGAAGATCAATTCATTCCGACTTGTTCTTGAAAAATCCCGCTTTTTAAAACAATCTAGAAAAATATGGAGGTAGGTTATGCAATTAATGGCAACTGTACAGAGCGCATGGGAAGCCTTTGCAACGCAAATCACCACGTTTATTCCCCTGTTGATAGGGGCAATCATCATTTTCGTGGTCGGCTGGCTCGCGGCCAAACTTAGTAAAAGCATCATTTCCAAGCTGCTTTCCAAGCTGCAACTGGATCGAACATCTGAAAAAACCGGATTGCGGGAGTTCCTTCAAAAAGGTAATGTCACCCAACAACCTTCGGAAATAGTGGGGTCGCTAACCTACTGGTTTATCATGCTCCTGACCCTGGTCGCTTCACTGGACGCCCTGGGATTACCCATAGCTTCAGATATCCTGAACGAGATCTTCTTGTACATTCCCAACGTAATAGCCGCAGTACTGGTTCTGATCCTGGGCATATTTTTGGGAAGCCTGCTTTCTACCTTTATCCAGACCGCAGTTGCCAATGCCGGATTCTCCAATCCCGAATCCATGGGCAATATTGCACTGTACGCAGTAATCTTCTTTTCCGGCACCATAGCCCTTAGTCAATTGGGAGTGGGATCCGAGATAGTAACCGCAGCTTTTATCCTGGCATTTGGTGGTTTCTCCCTTGCCTGCGGATTGGCCTTCGGACTGGGAGGCAAGGATGTTGCTGCGGAATACTTGCAGAAATGGCTGCAAAAAGACAAGAAAAAGGGTTAACAGGCATAGCCTGCTTTTATAACAACCCTTAACTCATGAGGATTTGCCTTGAATTCTGGCTAAGAAGAAATTAGTCGAATCTACCATCACGGCAAAATTCCGATAAAGGATTGATTATGCGCAATTATCTGAAAGGGGGCCTGACCGTTGTTGTGGTGTTGATTATCATAACTTTCGCCATAAAGAACAATCAGGCGGTGCAGTTGCATTACTACTTCAACTCGCTGAATGTGCAGCTGCCCGCTTATGCCCTGGTGTTTTTGAGTTTATTCCTGGGTATTTTGCTGGGGCTGTTAATAGGCTGGTACAGGAGTCTGCATCTAAAAAAACAGGTCAAACGCTTAAAGCAGGATCGATTTTCAGATCTAGCGAAAACTCATCAACACGAACAGCAATCTTGAAACAGAGTTTAAATCTAGCAGACGCTGACCACAAAACCTTAATCAAAGGAAATTGCAATCCAGTCCAAACAAAAACTCGAAGAATCCGGGAAATTCGACAAACCAATAGACACCAGCATCGAACCCTTGAAGAATTTTTACAAGGCAGAGGAATATCACCAGGACTATTACCA
>CAJXKR010000132.1 GCA_913055815.1 uncultured Desulfohalobiaceae bacterium
TTTCTGGCCACTATGGGCTTGTTAATCTCGTTTATCAAAAAGGATTTTCCCACTCCCGGATCCCCGGAAACCAGAACCACTCCCGGTTTCCCCTGCTCAGCAACCAGGGTAAAGGCATCCATGAGGAGTTTGTTTTCCTCTTCGCGCCCTACAAGCATTTGAGGGATGTTGAATTTCAAGGACACATCGTTCTTGGCAAGTTCGAATTCCGGTATATAAGCGTTTTCCCGATAGTGCTCCCAACAGTATCTCAAATCCGGCAACAGGCCGTGGGCATTTTGATATCTTTCCTCCGCAGCCTTGGACAAGAGTTTCAGGATAATATCCGAGACTGGCTTGGGAATCGAGAAATTGGCGTTTTGAGGTGGAACAGGCTGTCTTGCGATGTGGGAGTGGATGATTTCTATGGGTTCTTGGGATTCAAAAGGGGGGTTGCCAGTTAAGATCTCGTAAAATGTGATTCCCAGGGAATAGAGATCGGTTCTGTAATCGATCGCCCGGTTCATTCTTCCTGTCTGTTCAGGCGAGATATAACGCAGTGTACCCTCTATCACATCCGGATTGGATATTTCTTCATTTTCTCTGGTGAGAACATGTGAGATCCCGAAGTCGGTTATCTTAACCTCTCCGGTGTCTTTGGCTACAAGGATATTGTCCGGCTTGAGGTCCCTGTGGATTATTCCTTTTTTGTGCAGTGTTCCCAGGGTATCAGCCAATTTGGTACTAATATCGAAAAAGGTTTCCAGATTAATATATTCATTTTTCAAGCATTCCTTCAGGGAAACCGCGTCAAAATCTTCCAGAATCAGGGCTATATTGTCCTCATACGTGATCAGATCATAGGTTTTGATAATCCCGTTTAGATCCAGAGTCCTGATGGTTTGGTATTCCTGCTTGAACCTCGAGATATCCGAGGAAAAAGAATCCTGGGCACTAACAACTTTTACTATTACACTTAGGTTGTCGTCATTTTTGTATCCCCTGTAAACAGTGGAATTCCTTGTTTCCCGAATCCTGTGCAACAATGTATAATTGCCGATATTCTCCATGGATCCTGGCTCCTGTGAAATCTGTATAATTCTCCTTATTTCATAAAATTTGTTTGAGATCAAGCGGGTTAGTAAAAACATGTTGATGCAAGTTTTATTTTTGAACCAGGATCAACCAGTGTTTTTGCATAATTTTTGCGTTTTCTAGGTTTGCCGGGAATTATTTGGGAAATTTGGAATGGATTGTTTTGGAGTTTATATTGACTCCAGGAAATCCAGCATGTTAGATGATTAAATTATAGTTTGTTTTTTTAGTTGAAGTTGAGCTAAGGAGGGCTTTTGATGCGATTGCGTTTGTTTTCCGATTTAAAGGTGAGTCTGCGTATTTTGATTCTGCTTTTTATGGGGATAATTATGGCCGGATCCATAATGGGAATAAATTACTTTTCCGAAAGCAGAGAGGCTGAATACGATGCCAATCTGAACAAGTTGAGCCAGTTTGAAAGCAGTATCAATAAGGCCCTGGGAGCGGAGGAGCGTTTTTTGCGAACCCACAAGAAAGAGGATATGAAAAATATTATCCAGCACACGGAGGCAGCGAATAAGCATCTTCAGGCACTGGACGAGGGGATGTTTGATAAACAGCAACTTCAGGAGATCAAAAACAGTTTGAAGGATTATAAAAATCAGGTCCACAATGTGGCAGATATCGTGGGAAAGACCGATAGCTTGAAAAATGATCTCAATAATTATACCAGCGAAATTGAAAGTGTTATCGAGGAAACCTTGCAATTGGTACAGGAATATATTGGCAACAAGATGAATAAATCTGAAAACGTCACCAAGATGGTTCGGGAGATTCCCAGGAATTTCAAGTCAGTTCCCTTGGTCTTGAACAAGTACATGAATATCATCAATAACGAATTGTACTTAAAAAATAATATCGATACTTACCAGGAAGAGGCAAATGCGATTAAAAACGAGTTCCAGGAATATCAGAAACAGATAAAATTAATCGCATCCTTTATGCAAAGAATGAACAGCGAACAGGAGTTTACCGCCAAAACAGTGGAAGTGAAGGAATTGCTGCCTGAATTCCATAATTTTTACAACAGAATAAATGAGTTGTGGAACAAGAAGTTAAAGCTGGAAGATCAATTGGTCGACACCAGGAAAACCGTGCTTGCGCAAAAGGAAATCCTCTTGAATTCCGCAGAGGAAGAACTTGGCAAACTGACTCAAAACTTGAATAGGCTGAAAATATATCTTTTTATCGGGCTTACGGTTTTGTTTATTTTTATAAGTGCACTGATAGTCAGTTCGGTGATAAATCCCTTGTCCAGGCTGATGAATTATACAACCAAGATTTACCAAGGGGATCTGGAAGCTGAGCCCGAGGGATATTTCGGAGCGGAATTCGGGAAATTGAAAAATACTGTCCAAAATATGATAGAAGAATTGAAAAACAAGATGCAGGAGGCTGAGAAAAAGTCAGAAGAGGCGCGTGCCGAGGCGGATAGGGCTAAACAGGCGACGCGGGAAGCAGAAGAAGAAAGGCAAAAGGCTGAAGACGCAAAGAAAGCCGGTATGAGGCAAGCAGCACAGGAATTGGGCGATATTACGGAAAAAGTGGCTTCCTCAGCGGAAGAGCTTTCCAATCAGATTAGTGAATCCAGCAGGGGAACCGAAGAGCAGAGAAAAAGCACCTCTGAGGCCGCGACTTCCATAGATCAAATGAATTCCTCCATACTCGAGGTTGCCAAGAATGCCAGCGAGGCTGCCGAAGCCTCGGATTCTAACGAGGCCGGTGCCAGACAGGGATCTGAATCTGTGGACAACACCACCGGGATAATGAATAAAGTGTCCGAAGAGGTGGATAAATTGCAACAAGATATGCAAGAATTGGAACAACAGACCGAGGGTATCGGTCAAATAATGAATGTGATTAGTGATATTGCAGATCAGACCAATCTGTTGGCATTGAATGCAGCCATAGAAGCCGCTCGCGCGGGAGAGTCCGGAAAAGGCTTTGCCGTGGTTGCGGACGAGGTGAGAAAGCTTGCGGAAAAGACCATGGAGGCTACCAAGGATGTAAGCTCCTATGTAGAGAACATACAAAGCAGTACCAGAAGGAATATGCAGAATACACAGGAAGTCAGCAAGGCAGTGCAAGAAGGCAATGAACAGGCGAAGAATTCCAGGGAGATCTTGCAGCAAATACTGGAGACTGCCCAGAATTCGGCCAATCAGGTCAGGCAGATCGCTACTGCTGCCGAAGAACAATCCTCTGCAAGTGAACAGATAAATAAGACCATAAACGAAATCAACCGGATTGCTTCGGAAACCATGCAGGCTATGCAGGAATGTGACCAAGCGATCCAGGATTTGTCAAATCTCACCCAGAGCTTGAGGAGTCTGATAAATAGCATCCAGGAGGATTAATATGAAAAAGTTGTTAAGTTGTTAAGGTTTTAGGTTTTAAGTGTAAGAAAAAGATCTTTTTCTCGCTACTTCGTAGTCGAGATTGCCCATTGTTCGTTGTGCCCACCAGTCAGGGCATGGGGGTTAATATCCGTATGAAAATAGAATTCACCCCGATTGGTTATCTGTATACCCAGGCGGAATCCATTCCCAGGCACTGGAGTGTATCTGATGAAAAAGGCAGTATTGTTGTACAAGAAAAATATGCACCCGGAATAAGGGATATAAGTCAGGGCCAGGAAATTGTGGTAATATTCTATTTTGACAAGAGCCCGGAGTTTTCTGATTCCTATTTGATACAAAAGCCTCCGCACAAAAGTGAATCCCACGGTGTATTCAGCATCTGTTCCCCCAGGCGTCCCAATCCCATCGGGATGTCGGTGTTAAAAGTCCTGGGTGTTGAAGACAATATTATATACGTGCACAGAGTGGATATGATGGATAATACCCCGGTTTTGGACATAAAACCGTTTATCAGTTCTAAACAGTAAGGTTGTTCAACTCCCGGGAAATAACCCTTTAGAGGTTTAAATTTTGGTCCTGGGGGCAGCTGGTCTAATTTTTGAATCCTGGAAGTCGGTCCTGTAGACGGTACGGCCGCACCTGCAAGGCGAATACTACCTTGCAGGGAGTATTATACGGCCCGAGGTTCAATAATTATCTTGGTTTTCCTGATCGTTATCCTCCTCCGTGCCCTCGTCTTCTATTTCATCTTCCTGCGTATAGGTGTTTTTTCTTCCTACTGCGAATACATAGACAACAACCAAAAAGGGTGCCATGACGGTTGCCTGCACGAATTTACCCTGGAATAGCGAGATAGTGCTGTGGGCTATTACTGCGATAAGAAAAACTAGCAGTATATATGCTGCTGGCTTGGTAAGTTGCATGTTGTTGCCTTGGGTTGTATGTTATTAGTATTAAGCTATTAAGTTTTGAAAACAGATTAAAAGAGAGGGGCTAGACTTTCCCCGTCCCTGCTCTCATCCGAAATCTTGTCCCCGGAAATCCCGTATGATTGCGCTATTATATGTTTTCCCACGAACATGGTCAATCCCGCAGCAATTCTAATTTTAAAAAATTCAATCTGTCCAATAGAGAGCGGCTCTTCAAAAATTATAGTTAACCCCCATACCCGGACAGGCACAACGAAGCATGGGCAATCTCGACTACGAAGTAGCGAGAAAATCTTGTTTCTTAACAGTCACAGTCACTGATTACAGATAACAGATTTTCATGTTAACTGCATAGATCATCTCTAAAAGCAAAATTACCGGGGATTTTGCAACAAATTTCGTTGACATGATAATATGTTTAAAATAAGATAATTAGTTTGAAATCAAAAGGACTAGCTCCAAGAGTACCTATGCAGCAATTTTATTCATTCTTTAGACGATCCGGTCAGATACTGGGGATAGATTTCCTTGAGGAAGATGCCGCTCTGATCCGAACAGTTTTTGAAAAAAACGGTTCGCGAGTTCTGGATGCCGAATTTTGTCCTTGGGAGGAAAATGAACAGCAAGCTCAGACCCTCTCCCGCAGGGTACGTGACATCTCCTCCCTGCGGATTCCAGTGGTCTCTGCCCTGTCTTTGCAATCCTACCAACTTCTCCAGATCCAACCACCCCAGGTCAAGGAAAGCGAGATGAAAATGGCCGTGGGATGGCAGGTTAAAGACCTGATCAATCTACCTTTGGAACA
Organism: uncultured Desulfohalobiaceae bacterium; assembly: GCA_913055815.1. Classification (GTDB taxonomy): domain Bacteria; phylum Desulfobacterota; class Desulfovibrionia; order Desulfovibrionales; family Desulfothermaceae; genus CAJXKR01. Next base: position 5,169 of record CAJXKR010000132.1, read on the forward strand.
GACGGTGCTTGATTATTTCCCTGCCCCCCATATCCCGGGACAGGGAGAAATCATCCATGTAGTAGCCGCGGACATGAAAGCGGTGCAACGGCGGGTTGATTTCTTGAAACAGGCCAGGCTTAAAATACGGGCAATAGATATCCCGGAATTGGCTTTGCGCAATATAGTGCTTAATGATGTGGACAGCGATGGAAATTTAGCCTTGCTATACATGGAGGAAGAAAAGGGGCTTATCTTGATTTACAAGCAAGGTGACCTCTGTCTGTCCCGCACAATACGCTCTGGACTGTCTGACCTGCAAAAGGCAGGTGATGCAAATCCGGCAAGTGATCTATTGGAAGCGGATGATACTGGCACTCCTGCCCTGGAATCCGTGCTTCTGGATTTGCAGCGCACCTTTGACTATTTTGAAAGCAATTTTCGCTCCAATCCGGTATCTACACTGCTTTTGGATCCACAGATCGGAGATATGCCCGAGTTGCAGGATTACTTGAAGCAAAATCTGGATATGTCAGTGCGCTTGCTGGGGCTAGAGCGCTTTGTTGGAGAAAATGTTACTTACCAGGAACAGGGGAAATATCTACTTGCCTTGGGGTGTTCCCTGAAATCGGGATAAAAATTCTATGAAACAGGAAGTGAATCTTTACCAGGTAGGAGTACGGCAGAATAAAATATCCACCATGGGCATTGTCACCATATTGCTCCTGTTAGGCCTGGCTGTGTCCTTGGCCGGAGTTTCCCTGTATACCGGGGCCCAAAGCGAAGAATGGAATCGCAAGCTCCAATCTGCAGAGAAACAAAGGCAAAAGCTCCGGGAACAGGTTCAAAAGCTGGAACAACAAATCTCGAGCCAAGACAATAAAGACCTTCGCGAGCGCATCCAAAAACTCAGTACCAAGCGGGATTCCAGAAAGAAACTCCTGCAAGTGCTCTCCGGAACCGGCAGTACACAACAGCAGGGTTTTGCACCCTTTCTGGAGGTCTTGGCCCGGCAAAATGTTTCCGGTTTGTGGTTGACCGGATTTCAAATCGATCTGCAGGGAGAACCTTCTTTGCGACTGGGGGGCAAGACTACGGATGCGGAACAGATTCCGGAGTATCTTATGCAACTCTCCAGGGAAAAGATCTTTTCCGGCTATACTTTCGAAACACTAAGCGCAGAGCGCCTGGATGATCCACCCGGGATCATCAGTTTTACTCTGGCTACAAAGGAAAATTGATTTATTAACATGAAAAGTTTTAGAGTTTTAAGGTGTTAAGGTTTTAAGTAAGAAAAAGAACCAATAGCCCGTTTATTCTACAAGTTGAGAACCTTTTCATGCTTCGTTGTGCACGTTAGGGCATGGGAGTTAATATGAAAGTAGTTGTTAAGCTCATAAGTTCTTGAGTTCTTGAGTTCTTGAGTTCTTGAGCAAGAAAAAAGAGATTATGAGGCGTAACTTCTTAATTGCTTCTAACAGCTTTATAACTCGGCAATCTTGACTACGAAGTAGCGAGAACAACTCAACAGCTCTTTCATACTACGTTGTGACCGGCAGGGCATGAAAGTTAACATTAAATGGTTTTCCATACATGAAGTTCAAAAAACATAATCAGTTCCGTGTGCTCAAGATATCGCGACTGGCTGACAAGTTCGTTATAAGGGGGAATAAATGAGTGAAGAAAACCAAGAGTCCAAACCCGAGGGCAAACAAAAGACAGCCAGTGATAAATCTGAAAAAAAAGAGAAAACCGGTCCCACCTATACCGGTTATGATCTGGATTATTTCCTGGCCCCGCAAGATCTCTTGAAAGCCATGCGCAAGATGGATGAAACCGGATACCACCTGGAAGATATTACCTGCCTGGATATCCAGGAAGGGTTCCAACTGGTATATCACTTGGACCGCTACCATCAACCCGGCAGAGTTGGGTTGCGGGTAATAATCCCCAAAGAAAATCCCAAAATACCAACCATATCCGGAATTTTTCCCGGTGCCGCATGGCACGAACGCGAATGCTACGATTTTTTCGGAATACAGTTCAAGAATCATCCCAATTTGACTCATCTACTCCTGGATGCCGAGTTCGATGAACCACCTCCCTTACTAAAGGAGGATTCCGCACGCAAAGATTTGCAGCAGATTTGTCCAGACCGGGAATATACACCAATTTCAGCGGATAGCGAAGAATTTATGCAAGCAATCCGCAATTGTTCCAAATCAAAAAACAGGAGTTAAGTCATGAAGCCGGATTTCAGGTCAAACAGCAGGTTGCACTTTTCCCCAAGAATTATAGACTCTAAAAACAGGACTTAAGTCATGAATCTGGATCTAAGACTAAATACCAGCGGGGATTTTTACTCCCAGAAATTCCAGACTACTAAACGCGATGACACCCTTATCCTGAACATGGGGCCTCAGCATCCCTCCACCCACGGAGTGCTGCGCGTACTACTCGAGATCGACGGGGAATACATTCTCCGGGCTGAGCCTGTTTTGGGATACATACACCGCATGCACGAAAAGATGGCAGAGGTAATGACCTATCCTCAATACCTGCCCAACCCTCCCCGCACCGATTATCTGCACGCCATGGCCTGGAACTGGGCTCATGTGGCTGCAGTGGAAAGGCTCATGGATATCCAGGTACCGGAACGAGCCGAATATCTTCGGGTTATAACCTGTGAGTTGAACCGCATCTGTTCCCATCTTTTGTGGTGGGGATCCTATATTATGGACCTGGGGGCTAGTACACCATTTATGTATGCATTTCACAACCGTGAAAGAATCCAGGATTCCTTGCAGCGTATAACAGGTTCCAGGCTGACCTATTGTTATTATCGGTTCGGGGGAGTGTACTGCGATATAGATGACAAGTTTATCTCCGAGATCCGGGAGATATGTAACTGGATGAAGGAACGCGCCAAGATGTACAAGGACCTGGTTACAGACAATTTTATCCTGCGCAAACGTGTGGAGGAAATAGGAGAGATCTCCCTGGAAACCTGCCGCAAATACGGCGCTACCGGACCTGTTCTTCGGGGTTCGGGGTTGGCCTACGATGTTCGGCGAGATGAACCCTATTCAGTCTATGACCGATTTGATTTCAATGTGCCCAGCTATGACAACTGCGACGCCATGGGGCGTTATTTGGTGCGCATGGACGAAATACAGGAAAGCATCAAAATCATTGAACAGGCTTTGGATTCCCTCCCAGAGGGTGATCATATCCATCCCAAAGCCCCGAAACGACCTAAACCTCCTGCAGGCGATGTTTATTTTGCCCTGGAGGGAGCCAGGGGCAAAATCGGACTGAATCTGGTTAGTGACGGGGGCAAGTCACCTTATCGTATAAAACTGCGGGCTCCGGGCTTTTCCAATCTGAGTCTTTTTGCAGAAGTTGCCCAGGGAACCATGAT
>CAJXKR010000133.1 GCA_913055815.1 uncultured Desulfohalobiaceae bacterium
CAGCACCGGAATGAATTCCCCGGGGGAGATGACTCCCCTTTGGGGATGCTTCCAGCGGAGCAGTATCTTCACGGGTCGCTCTACGGGCACAAGATAAGCCCAGGCCTGGCAAAACGAGCAGGCTGGTGTCACCCTCCTACTCTTTTTGAGGAAGACTGAAAATTATAAATACCGGTTAGCAAGGCCAAAAGGGCAAATCAATATAAGCCGGATTAAACAAGAATGATTCCTCGATGTTGGCTGCGAAACTTGGATTTTTCATTTTGCTCCCCTTTCAAAGGCGTGCTTGGAACCCCTGGAAGGCACCCATGGTTGTGCACTTTCATTTTGCCATCAACCGGTAATTTTTCAAGCAGTCAATTCTTATTTTGACAGGGTTAAACAATGAGCCTGGCACTATGTTCTCCTTCTGCTCCCGCGATCATTCTGGAAGCGGAGCGTCCCTGACATGTCCCCACGCAAAGCGTGGAGACAATAAAGTAGTTGTCTCGCAGGAATAGATTCATTCCCGGCAAAACGGAAAAGAATAGCTCGCGCTGAGGCGCGGCGACGCGGCGTTGAAAGAGAGGATTTTTGCGTTGCATCCTCGTGCCGTGGCTGGCAAACTACTCGAGAATACAATCAGCCTGGGCCCATAAGGCAAAGGGGTGATCCTTGGCGTCTTAACGGTCTAAGAAAAAAGGAAGAATGCCTTGTTCGAATGCACCTCATTTGTTATGCAGAAATGATACAAAGCGTGGTCCGGAGTGTTGAGCGTGCGTTACTTACTGGAACAGATACGGGAGCTTGTTGTTGACGGTGAGATTCGGATCTCGGAACACGGATATGATGAGCTGGCAGATGACGGACTCTCAGCTCGTGAAGCGGTTGCTGGAATATTCGAGGCAGCAATAGTAGAGGGCTATCCGAACTATCCGAAGGGACCGAGTGTCCTCGTTTTACAGAAGGCCCGCGATGGCTCTCCTATTCATGTCGTGTGGGGGATTCCCAAAGGGTATAACAAACCCGCTGTCTTGATAACAGCTTATAGGCCGGATCCGGCACAGTGGAACGAGCATTTCATGAAAAGGAAGTAATCATGGGTAAACGGACTAAGACGAAGTATGTGCATGAGGGTAGGTATGTCGCCGAGGTTGAGGTATCACTGATTGAAGACGAAACGCAATGGTCTCCCTACCTGAGCCTCGACGACGCGTACAAGCTGGACGACGTGCGTGATGCGCTTCGACAAGGTGATCTCAATGCGGCTGCGCGGTACGGCCGGATCTACGAGATGCGCCCAGTGGCCCATCAGTAACTGCTTGGAGCAACGACCGTTATTCCTTAAAATAGCTCACACGATTTCTTCCGTTCTTTTTTGATTGATACATCGCAGTATCTGCTTGATAAATCAGTGTCTCCCTAAAGAATTGCTCGTCGCCTTCGTATGTAGCAACACCCAGGCTTATAGTGACAATTTCAAAATCTCGTAAGTTTTCAGGAGAAATTGCAAGTTCTTCGACATTCTTACGAATTTTCTCCGCAAGGTGCATAGCATTCTCAAGTGAAGTGCCAGGCAAAAGCACGGCAAATTCCTCTCCGCCAAAACGCGCACAAAAATCACTTGGTCTTTTGAGCGTATTCTGGATCTGCTGGGCCACTTTTCTCAGACATTTATCCCCTTGCTCATGTCCGTAATGATCGTTATACGACTTGAAATTATCAATGTCGCATATAATGAGAGACAAGGGCTCCTGATCCCGCTGACTGCGGTTCAACTCTGCAATGATCCGTTCCGAAAAGCTTCGCCGATTGGGTATCCCGGTTAGCTCGTCGTAGGTGGCCTGCCTTCGGATGGTGTCATATGCATTGTTTAATATTCGGCCAGCAACAAATATTCCAAGCAATCCGACCAAGCCAATGCCGGTATGGCCGAGCAGCATTGCGGTAAGTGGTATGGAATCCCCAAAGGGCAGTGTGACGCTAATGCCACCTCGGACATCGCCCTCTTGGTAGCCTTGCTCCGCGTGGCATTTCAAGCATGCCTTCTTTGTCTTCAAGGGCGCCATGTAAAAGAAGGCGGTCTTTCCGTTCTGTTTGATGAATTTTCCTTTTTCATCCTCTCCTTTTTCAAAGGAGTTTAGAGCTTCTCTCTCTATTGGCCTGGGTTTGTTCTGCGGACGGATCGGGTTCAAGCTTGTTATGTGGAAAAAGATACCTTGTTTTTCTGAGATCTCGGAAATCTGCCGGGTCATAAAAGCCGGATTTACTTTGGTCAAGGTCAGCTGTTCATTGACTTGAATATCGCGCAAGGGCGTATCCAGATACGGATTCGGCTGGGTTTCAGGTGTTACCGGGACATATACGCCGCCGTGACGGGCGTTCCATTCCCGGGTCATCACGATTAAGTCAAAAAAGCTCTTCGCCGATTGTAATGCAATTTCTGTATGTTCTTTTCTGGTGTTCGTGTAATTCCAGACAAAAGAGATCGAAACCAATACAATCCACAGCAAACTTATAATGGTTATCTTTTTTTGAAATTTTGTCATATTTTATTGATATTTAGAGTTTTTTATAAAACACATTAGTAACTATTCACCATCTTCCGAAACCGACATGTTCGCGGGGCCTTTTTGAATCTTGAACCTCCGACTCTGGATTTTCTAACGTCCGGCACTCACTTTCCCAGAGTCATAGAGGATTTGGGCAAGCATCCAGAAAAGTGAGTGCCGGACGAAGAAAATCGAACAGAGTCTCCGCTGGATAGATAAAAAAACCCCGCGAACATTTACGCTGAGGTCTGAGAATTGGTGAATAGTTACCTTATAGAGGGAATTTTGCTTTTCGGACGATTTCCCTTTGAATCTAGGAAGTTCATGGACTGTCTTTGTGTGCTCGATGCTCTCATCCAACAAATAGAATCTCATTTGCCTCTAGGGATTGTCGAGTGTTAATAGTCTGTTTATCGCTGTTCCTGCAAAGTCATGTATATATTCATTCTTTTCCATATATTAATAAGTACAACTTACTAACGCACTTCTTTAAATAGAAAAAACAAAAATTTATTAGTATAAAATAATATTTAATTAAATGAAATATCTGATGTTTTGTTAAAACAGTTTACTGTATCAATGTATGTATTGGATTATCATTTAATGCATTACTTTTTGTCGACATAAATGTGACAAGACACGAGAAATAAAACAAAGTAGTGAGCTCAATTTGTTAAGTCTTTGGGCAAATTTTTGGTCTTGTGGGGAGCTATTTCTTGTATCTTTGAGACAATTAGTGAGTCGTCTTCAAATATTAATTGCAGTAAATGATTTCTGAGTGTTGTAGCATGGGTGCATGTTCTTTTTATACACCAAGTTTCTTTTGTCAATTGCAATGCACCGATGTATTTAAGTTCTTCAAACAAACTTTTATAATCTTTCTTGTTTTTTCTAAGGTCAAAATTGATCAAAAATAATGACATATAAACTCTTTTAAAAAATTGAGATTTTGAATATTTTCGTAACTATTCACCACTTTGCTGAACCGTAAACCGACACGGGGCATTTTGTTTCATGCAGCTCCGACTCTGGATTTCCTAACGCTCGCCACGCGGGGGCATCCCTGCCCCCGCGTGGCGAGCGTTAGGAAATCTGGCAGAGACTCCGCTGAAATGATTCAAAATACCCCGGGTCGGCTTCTAATGATCAGAGGAGAGCTGAATAGTTACATATTTTCTAAAGATTCGAGCTTGACTCCGGTTACATACATGTCTAGCTGGATTCTCTTAAATGTATTGATTACAGTTCTCTAACGTATCTTGAGGATAGATCACTACTTGATTTCAAGATGTTGTGGATTAGCAATTCTAAACAGACAACTACCATGGAGATATCAATAAAGAATAAGGGAATGAGTTCAACGCACAATGTCCTGAAATAATGTAGCACAAAACATATTAATCTAGAGCAGGTTAATGGCAATGACAATTTAATTAGTCAAGGTATTTGATGCAATACATTTGATATATAAATAATACAGTAAATTAACAGTTATGCTGAATAATCTTACATTGTCTTGAAACTTCTTGTAATAAAGAAGAACAAAATGTTTATAGATGACATCTTAAACGTGGATATTTGCGAGCACTTGGGTACGTATAACGAATTTGCACCTTATTCCACATATCGTGAGATAGGAAACTGTTGTCCATGTTTTCTATCATATATTCGAACTTTTCGAAGGGAATGGCAAAAGAGAAGGTTGACTGAGGAATATAGGGTCTAGTCGATACGTCGAACATTCCTACTATAGGTCTGGGGTTAGGGGAGAATTTTTCCTGCATCGGAAACATGGTCAATGACGCACAACCTGGGCAGAATGGCGCTTTGACGGTATATGGATTCGATTCCTCAAAGTTGGCCAAGGTGAAAAGGGCACTCAATTCGTTAGGATCAGCAAAGCATATCACCACTTTGGGCTCGTCTCCTTCTTCAATGCGATCCCAGCGCTTGAAAATGGCCTTGGGAGCCGGAGCCTGTATTGCGGGCAGTTGTTCAAGCCATTCATGAATTTTTATTGATTTTTTCTTGCACTTTTTTCCTATTTTTTCAGTATTATTGCAATTTGACACGAGAAATGCAGACAAGGGATTAGTTCCAGTATCAAATCCCAGACTTCTTTTCGCTCCACTGCAATCCAGCGAATCAGATTCTATATAAATATTTTTTCCTGCTCTCGCATGAGACACTGTGTATATGAGGCAATCATTATTGTTTTCCGGGGATACCTTGACCGAGTTAAGTGGATCTTGTGAGTACATCAAGACAAAAGGTAGCTCATGTCCATTAAAGTATTTGTCCCATAATTCAAGCAGCCTTTTTTTTATTTCCATGTTCATAACCCACCTCTTTTACCGCTTTGACTTAATTTTCAAAATAATTGTCATAATCTCTATGTTTACGAATTCTTTATGTTATATTTATTATAAATATCATAAAAAATAGCATTTTTTATATAATATATTCTACAGAAGTTAGTTTTTATTGAATGTTATTCCCCCAAAAAAAAACCGAGCTGCCTACAAGAATTGTTTAAGTTCTTGTCAGGCAGCCCGGCTATCTCATTGAGACCCGAGGCTTTCCGCCCCTGACTTATGCCAGGTTTGGCTTTTTCTGACTAATTGTATGAGAAATTAATACATGTAGTGATGTCTTAATACCATGTTGTTGAAGATTGTGCACAAAATTATTTCTCAAATTCAGGCGCTAGTATCCCAACCAGTAAAAACAGAAGTTCAATGAGAACGCGTTAGATATTTTTTTAGCTATTTGACTTTTGTATCACCTTGAAAGCAGCTTAGAAGTTGTGATCCATCTAATTCAACAAGTTAAGCTTAAGATTATAAGGTGCTGGGGCACTAGTGAAAGTCAGGATAAATAAATAGTAGAAAAATATAGGTAAATTATTTTTTCCATTTTGCTTAGATTTTTTGAAGAAAGTCTTATTATTTAATTTTGTGCATAGCATATTGTTTAAACAGCATGCATCAATTGCTAGAGCGTTAAGCAACTAGTAAAATAATAAAAAGACTATTTGCAACTTTTTAAAGAGTATTCTTTTATGAGTTGGATGGTAAATCTTAAGATGAACATTTATTGTGTGTCTTGGGTGCAGGTCAGAAAATATTTCGTTCTCTAAGCAAAATGTGTAAATTTCTGTATTTCTGGTAGGTTACAACTATGCTGCGTATTTGGATTGATGTGTCGAGTGCTCTTGTATCTCACCACACGTGACGAAAAGTGGGGAACTCATAAAAGTTGTCCTTTTTCATCCTTGCATTCTCTAAAAAGCAGGAAGGATAAATTAAATTTTTTTTCATCAACTGTCAACACTTTTTCAGACAAGCAATTCGAGTAAATGGGTATATCATAAATATGAAAACAACATAACTTAGTTGCACATAATTATTATTATATTTATATTATCGCACAATTATAACTCTGAGATGAGCACTGCAATAAAGCAACTTGAATGTTTTTTTGTTCAGACAGAAAAGGAGAGTGAATCGCGCAAAAAAGTCCCGCACCCATGTATGGGCCCGGGACTTTTTTGAAGATATTCGTTTTTTTGGGGTCAGTGTTTCTGTTCCGCCGCCGTGGTGAATATGGGCAGCTGGGTCACGATCAGCTTATACAGGAACAGCCCGGCGGAAACGAGCCCGACGGTGATGGCGAACTCCTGCCAGGAAGGAAAGTAGGCCGCCGCCCCCATGTTGGACTCCGTCAGAAAGACCACATTGAAGCGGTTGAGCACCACTCCGAAGATGACCATGCCGTGCGAAGTCAGAAGCGCCGGGATGGAGGAGCGGATGCTCTTGCTGGCGAGCAGGAGCATGGGAAGGACCACGCCCACGCCCATTTCCAGCAGAAAGAGGCCGCTCTGCGGGCTTCCCTCGAACATGGCCGTGATGTTGCCCTTGATTGCGAGATCGGCCATCCGAGCCAGGAAGTAAACCAAGAGGGCGATGGCAGTTCCCCGGGCCAGACCGTCCAGGATCCCGGTCTCGTGTTCCCTGTTCCGCATGTTGGCGCTCACGATGGTCTCGCAGGAGACCATGGACAGGCCCACGCACACCGCGGAGAGGAAGAAGAGGTGATGGATGAACTGGGTGTACCACAGCGGATGAAGCTTGGCCGGGGTGATCAGAAACAGCCCGCCCAGGGAGGACTGGTGCCCGTAGGAGAGCATGATCCCCAGAATGACCAGGGTGAACAGCACGGAGCGCTTCTCCAGAAAGTCCCGCACTCCGGTGAGCACGTTGAGCCGTTCCAGCAGCCAGGGCAGAAACTCCAGAAAGAGCACCAGGGTGTAGAGGGTGATGCAGATGACGATCTCGAACATGACCGACCCGGGCTGCCAGAAGAAGATGGGGTGCCAGATGGAAAAGGGTTTGCCGATATCCAGGAATACCCCGAAGACCACCAGGAGATAGCCCAGAAAGGCCGTCAGTGTGGCCGCTCTGGCAATGGGCTTGAACTTGTCCCAGTTGGCCACGTACGCGGCGAAGGTCACGGTAAAGCCTCCCGCGGCCAGAGCAACCCCAGTGGTTACGTCAAAGGCGATCCAGAGGCCCCAGGGGGTGGAGTCGCTCAAGTTGGTCGCCGGACCCAGCCCCACGGCCAGCCTGTACAGGGCCACAATGGCTCCGAATACGGCCAGGCCGAGGAGTATCCACGTCTTTGAGGTGAAAAAGCGATAATTTTCGCTGCCTTGCCTGTTCATTTCTGGCCCTCCTCATGATTGCGCCGGTTTCTGAGGTAGAGGATCCCGCCCAGGACAGCCAAAAGGCCGGCTTCTTCCCACAGGATCTTGGAAAGGCTTGGTTTCCAGGTCATGGCGGGATAGGGCTTGTCCGAGACGTCGGTGTTGAACCCGAGTTCCCGAAAAGGCCGGTCCGCGATATACATCCAGGAAGTTCCGCCAGCTTCCCGGTAGCCGTAGATGTGATTCACGTATTTGCCTGGAAAGTTGGCGATCCGTCTTTCGGCTTCCTGGGCGACCTTGGCGTAGTCGTCGAAGTACATTACGTCCATGGGGCAGGCCTTGACGCAAGCCGGCTCCATTCCGGACTCCACGCGGCTCGCGCAAAAGTTGCACTTTTGCACCCAGGGATCCGTGGTGTCCCATTCGTACTTGGGGATCTGGAAAGGACAGGCCAGCATGCAGTAGCGGCAGCCGATGCAGAGCCACTGGTCGTAGACCACCGGCCCCTGCGACGTCTTCTTCAGGGCCCCCACTGGGCAGGCCGAGGCACAAGCCGGATCCTGGCAATGCAGGCACTGGTCCTTGACGAATTTCCAGCTGGGTTGGTCCCCGGTTTTCTTTTCAAAGAACTCGATAAGGGTGTAGCAGTCCGCGCTCAGCTTTTGCGGACTGGTGTAGGTCCCGTTCGAGGGTTTATATCTGGCGTCCAAGTCATGCCAGGCCTTGCAAGCGATCTGGCAGGACCGGCAGCCTATGCATCGGGTTGTATCCACGAGAACGCCTTTGGACATGGCGGGTTCCCTCCCTGGTTAGAGCTTTTTCACGTTGACCATGAAGACCTTGGTCTCCGGGATCAGGGTGTTGGGGCAGCCGGTGGTTGAAGTGAGAAGGTTGGCGCTGTCCCCGGCTCGGCCGCCTTCGGGATACTGCCAGCCGAAGCACCACAATGTGCCCACCTGATGAATCCTCTGGCCCATTATGGTGAAGGGCTGCAGGCGATTGGTGACAACGGCGGCGGCTTTGACCCTACCCCGTGCGGATTCGACCTCCACCCGGTCTCCGTCCCGGATGCCCTTGAGCTCGCCGAGTTCCTCGCTCATCTCCAGGATGAGCGTGGGCATGAGCTCCAGGAGCCAGGGGATGTGGCGGGTGAGCACTCCGGTCTGCCAGTGCTCGGTCACTCTGTAGGTGGAGCAGATGTAGGGGAACCTGGGATCCGCCAGGGCAAAGACATCCAATCCCTTGTCCTGCTCCTCGTACGGGCTGCAGAAGAAGGGCAGCACCGGATTGAC
>CAJXKR010000134.1 GCA_913055815.1 uncultured Desulfohalobiaceae bacterium
TTTTGAAACCGCAGTGTATATTAATACATGAGGATTTCAAAATTTTGCAGCGACGAAGTAGATGGGTGAGTTTTCGTTCAAGCACTAGATAGTTAGCTTGTTTAGAAGTTCCCAGTCGGTTAGATCGAAGGCCAGTGGAGTCAGGGTGATGTATCCCTGGTCCAGGAAAGTTTTGTCAGTATCCGGCTCCAGGTTTTCCGGAAGGATTTCCCCGCAGAGCCAATAATAAGGATTCCCCCTGGGATCGACGCGTTTTTCATACCAGTCCTCGTATACCGCCCGGGTCTGGGGGCAGAGTTTCAATCCCTTGGATTCCTCCAGACTGCAATAGGGGAAGTTGAGATTGAGTACGCGTTGCGGCGGAAGCCCTTTCCAGTCCTGATTCTCTATGAAATTTACCACATACTCTGCATGGGCTGTTAAATCCCTGGGATGGAATTCGTTTATCGAGACCGCCAGGGCCGGGATGTTGGCCAAAGCCGCTTCCGTGGCCGCGGATACGGTACCGGAATAGAGTACGTCCACCCCTACATTGGGGCCGTTGTTGATCCCGGAGACCAGTAGATCCGGCTGGAATGACAAAACAGTCCCCAGGGCTATTTTAACGCAATCTACTGGTGTACCGGTTATTGCATAACCGCTGAAATTGTTTTCTTTGACTTTTTTGATCCTAAGTGGTGAACTGAGGGTTACAGCGTGTCCGACTGCAGACTGCTGGGAACTGGGGGCAACTACGTGTACATTGTGCCCGGCATGGCGCAGGGCCTTTTCCATGGCACGCAGTCCGGGCGCCCATATTCCATCGTCATTGGTAAGTATGATTTCCATCTGATCCCCTTTGACTAGGTTGGTTAAGTTTAGCTGTAGCTGTATATTAGCGGCAAAATAAAATAAAATTGTATTATAATTTTTGATTGAGCACAAGTTGTTATGATTTCCAAATCCGTATATATAGATCAACTAAAGCAGGGAATGAACTTTAGTGACAATTGGGTGATCGTGGATTCCAGGCTTGCCCAGTCCAAGAACGGACCTTACTGGGATTTGAAATTGCAGGATAAGACCGGGGTGTTGGATGCCAAGATTTGGCCTCCTTTGAGTTCGGAATTCACCGATCTGCAACCTGAACAGTTCGTGGCGGTGCAGGGAGAAGTGCGTTCCTTTCGGGATCGGTTGCAACTGGTTGTCCAAAAGCTGGAACCCTGGGATATTCAGGAGGAAGAAGTAAATTGGGCGGATTTCTTGCCTGTCAGTTCCCGGGATCCGGAAGAAATGCTCCGGGAACTGGAAATTCTGTGCAGGGAGGAGTTGAAGTATTCACCCTGGAAAAAACTCTGCAAAAAAGTGCTCCAGGATTCGGAGATCCGGGGTAGGCTGCTCAGGGCCCCTGCTGCGAAAGGTCTCCACCACGCCTATATCGGTGGACTGCTTGAACATACCCTGTCAGTTGGCAAGATATGCTTGTCACTCAGCAGCCTTTATCCGGATATGGACAGGGAGATTTTGCTTGTTGCGGCCTTGTTCCACGATTTGGGCAAGGCCTGGGAGCTGGAGGGCAGCATAAGCAGAAAGTATTCAGACCAGGGACAGCTGCTGGGACACATAATGCTCACCCTGGAGATCCTGGAGCCGTTTATCCAGAAAATAAAGGATTTGGATCCGGATCTGGTACTGCACTTGAAACACATGATCCTTAGCCACCACGGGGAATACGAGTTCGGTTCCCCCAAGAGGCCCAAGACTCCGGAGGCTATGATACTCCATTTTGCAGACAACATGGATGCCAAGCTGAACACCATGGGTCAGGTACTGGAAACCATGGGACAGGAGGGCGCAAACTGGTCCGCATTCCAGCCGTCCCTGCAGCGCTATCTGTACAGACCCGTGCATACTGCGAGTTTTCACCCCAAAAAAGAGGAAAACAAGGGAGTAGCCAAGCAATGCTCATTACCTTTGAAGGAATAGAGGGGTGCGGTAAGAGCACCCAGGCAAGGATGTTACATGATTGGATCCGGGAAAATGGGCAAAATACCCTGCTTAGCCGAGAACCCGGAAGCAGTCCCCTGGGGGAGAAACTGCGGGCCATCCTTTTGAGTCAGGAAAGCGGGGATATCAGCCCGTTGTCGGAACTGTTCCTGTATCTGGCTGACAGGGCGGAGCATGTACAACAAGTGGTGGGACCGGCACTGCAGGAAAACAAAATTGTCATTATAGACCGTTATGTGGATTCCACACTGGTCTATCAGGGATACGGCAGGGGATTTGAATTGCCTTTTCTGCAACAGTTGAATGCCCGGGCTTCTAGTCATGTTTGGCCCACCCTGACTTTCCTCCTTGATCTTCCCCCGGAGGAAGGGTTGAAGAGGGCAAAGAACAGGAATGTGGAAAATGCCATTGAAATCGAGGAAGGGAGATTCGAGTCCGAGAGTTGGAAATTTCACAGTAAAATACGTGATGGTTATCTGGAATTGGCAAAACAGGAAGAAAATCGCTTTGTGACCCTGGATGCCCAGCAACCTGTTGAACTGGTTTTTGAGAGTGTCAAAAAACATCTGATGGAAAAAATAACCCTGACCCAAGCTTGACAACCGTTACAAGAAAGAAGATAATAAAATATATAGCCTGAATGATTGTTGTATCAATCCAGATCATCAAGGGCTGCACAAGGTATGTGTCAGTTTTGGCGGTGAGTTGTTGTAAATTTGTTGCAAGATTGTTGACAACAGTATTTTCAGGGCGAATTTTTGACGACTAGGAGTGGAAATATGTCGGATAATGTATTTTTGTATGCGCTCAGTACCTGTGTACATTGCAAGAACGCCAAGGAACTGCTGGATAACCAGGGAGTGGACTACGATTATTGCTATGTGGATCAATTGACCGGTGAAGACAGGCAGAATGCAATAGAAGAGATCAAGAAATACAATCCCAGCCTGTCCTTTCCAACTATAATAATCGACGACAAGTGTATCGTGGGATACAAGGAACAGGAAATTAAACAGGCCCTGGAGCAATGATGAGTGATAGAGTGCAGGAATTTTATCAAAAATTGAAAGAGTTGCAGGAACCCAAGGGTTTTTATTTCAACAATGATGAAAAAATGGTTATGGAACTCTTGAATAATCTCCTGGTAAACAAGGACAGATATGGCTACACTGCTTGTCCTTGCAGGTTGGCTGCAGGTAAATATGAATTGGACAAGGATATAATTTGTCCATGTGTCTATGCAAAGCAGGATATAGAGGAGTACGGCAGCTGTTATTGCGGTCTCTATGTTTCCCGGGACTGGAACCAGGACAAGATAGAGCACGTGTTTGTCCCGGAACGCAGGCCCCCTGAAAAGACCATGGCAGCTTTGGAGAATATTTAAAATTGGAAGTAAATTTGCCCGGATACGTGGAGCGATGGCAATCTCGACTCCGTAAGTAGCGAGGCTTATTAAATCGAGGGAGTAGGTGGGTGAGTTTACGTCTAATCACTAGCAAAGGGGAGATATTATGAAGGAAAAAGTACAGGAAGTCCTGGATAAAATTAGGCCCCAACTGCAGTCCGACGGCGGAGATGTGGAGTTGGTGGATATAACCGAGGAGAATGTGGTGCAGGTCAAACTGCAGGGGGCGTGTGCAGGGTGTCCCATGTCACAGATGACTCTGAAGAACGGAATAGAGCATACCTTGAAAAAGGAAGTCCCGGAAGTAAAGAGCGTGGAATCAGTATAGGCAAGTTCCGATTTTCTTGTTTTTCTGCTGGAATATTTACAAACGGAAAAAGGCGGGCCATTCCCGCCTTTTGTTTTGAAAAGCTAGTATTGACAGAGGTGTAGATATGGAAAAGGTAGTGACCAGGTTTCCTCCCAGTCCCACAGGTCATCTTCATGTGGGAGGCGCCAGGACGGCTCTCTTCAATTGGCTTTTGGCCAGGAGCATGGGAGGCAGGTTTATCCTGAGGCTGGAAGATACGGATGTGGAACGCAGTACTCAAGAGATGGTGGATTCGATAATCCAGGCAATGCATTGGCTGGGAATGGAATGGGACGAGGGGCCCTATTTCCAGAGCCGGCGTTTCGATATCTACAACCAGTATATCGAGTACCTCTTGCAGACCGAGCAGGCCTATTATTGCCGTTGCAGCGAAGCGGAAGTTGAGGCGATGCGCAACGAGGCATGGCAGAAGGGACAAAATCCCAAATACGACGGAAGATGCAGAAATTTGGGATTGGGTCCCGCTCCGGACCGAGTGGTCCGTTTCAAAAGTCCCGGGCAGGGAGAGACCATGTTCCGGGATATGCTCAAAGGGGTCAATAGCGTGGATAATGCCCAGTTGGACGATTTTGTCATCCGCAGGGCTGACGGTTCACCCACCTACAATCTTGCTGTTGTGGTGGATGATGCCACCATGGGAATAACTCATATCCTGCGGGGGGACGATCACTTGAGCAATACCCCCAAACAGGTGCAGCTATATAAGGCCCTGGGATTCGATTTGCCGGATTTCGGTCATGTTCCCATGATTATGGGTCCGGACAAGAAAAAACTCAGCAAACGCCACGGTGCGCTTTCGGTTCTGGAATACAGGGATGCGGGATACTTGCCCGAAGCCCTGGTGAATTACCTGGTCAGGCTGGGCTGGTCCTACGGTGACCAGGAAATATTTTCCAGGGAGGAACTTGTAGATCTGTTCAGCTTGGATCGCCTGAGCAAGTCTGCTTGCGTGTTTGACACTGAAAAATTGGATTGGGTGAATAGCAGGCATATCAAGGAAAGTCCGGCTTCGGGTCTTGCCGTCAGAGTTCAGGACTTCTTGGCGGAAAAGGGATATCCGGGTGTGGATCTGCATTATCTGCAGGATATAGTACCCTTGTTGCAACCCCGGGCCGCAAGCCTGAAGGAGATGGCCGAGTTGGCGGAATTCTTTGTTATGCCGGATAACAGGATGCATTACCAGCAGGAACTCTTGGACAAGTATTTCAATCAAGAGGTTATAGGTCATTTGACAGCGATTCGGGAACTCTTCCAACAGTTGGAGGACTTTTCCCAAGAAACTCTTGAAAATACCGTCAAGGGGTATTTGAACGAACAAGGGATTAAATTCAAATTATTGGCCCAGCCCATCAGGATAGCTGTTACAGGTAAGACAGCCAGTCCCGGGATATTTGAAACTTTGTCCGTGCTGGGAAAGGAGAGTGTGGTTAACCGCTTGGGGTTGCTGTTGAAATCCTTGAGTATTGAAGCAGACGAGCAGTAGTGCTTGTTTAATAATCAAGAATGTTGTTTGGAAACTCCTGCCAAGCAGATCCGGTTTGACTACGGGACAATAGGTTTAATTAGCCTGAAAAACAGGGTTCGAAGTTCGAAAGTGAAAAGGGGGAGCAAATGTTTGTTCATGGATTTCAAACTTCGAACCTGAATTTTGCTTGCAATGTATAACTCAAGGTTTAAATTTCCGGTTTGGCTACTGCCCCGCTTCTTAGGCACCTTGTACATACTGTAATCCTTCTGATATCTCCAGAAGGCAACTTTGCTTTGGTCTTTTGCAGATTCGGGTGCGATCTCTTTTTGGTTTTATTGTTTGCATGGCTGACATTATAGCCTACCATTGGACTTTTTCCGCAAATATAACATTTTTTGGCCATGACTTGCCTCCTTAAAAAATTTTGCCGGGAAAATAATGTTATTGAATTTATTGTATGCTGAAATTAGAACAAATTTTCTCCAGTCCTGAAGTGAGGGCTGGATTGGGATACGGCTTTTGAAGCCGAACTATGCCTTTTAACAATCTGTTATCTTAATACTTTCCACGAATAGAGAGTTTCGTGGGAAAGATGGTGTTAAAAAGCAAGAGAAAATCTATAACTGTTTTTAATTAAAAAATCAAGTCTTATTGCTTGACAAATCAGTAATAGTATAAGTAAAAGTGAATATTTCTATTCAGGAACAAATTTATGAGCGAACTGTGGTTATCTTTGACAGATATCCCGGAGCAGGGTCAAGAATATTTCTATTCCGAACAGAATGTCTGGACCGGACCAATAGAAGAGTTCGAATTGCCCTATGCTATAATTGATCCTATTCAGGCCAGGGTCTTTGTTTTGCTCCGGGAAAAAGGATGCCTGATAAGCGGGGGATTAAATGGCAGGATTTCCCTCCCCTGTTCCAGATGTGCCGAGGATGTGTTTTTTGAATTCGAGCAAAAGATAAATATTTTTGAGCTATTGCCGGAAGAAAAAAACACCGAGGATTTTTTCGGACCGGAATTTCTGCGCTGGAACAATGATAATCTGGAATTGAATATCGGAGGGATACTCTGGGAGCAATTTATTTTGTCCCTGCCTGACAAGCCTTTGTGCAATGAAGGGTGCATGGGTATATGCCCTTATTGCGGTCAGAACAAAAATTCGCAATTTTGTAATTGCATCCGGGAGAAAGAGGATCCCAGGATGGAAATCTTCAGGCATTTGAAAGTAAAAAAGGATTAACCTGTTTCGGGTTGCAGACAAGCCGGGTTCAGGTATATACAGGTATTGTTTGAATCCGGTGTTTTTTAAATTTGAGTAAAGTTGGGGTATACGGTTCAAGATCTAAAAATTGAGGCCAATCGTACAAGAAAGATTTTTCTAGAATCCAAAAAATTGAAATGTACGGATTGGGCTCAAAATTTGGACTGCTAAGTTTAAGATAAGTAAAATAATTTTTATTATAGAGAGGTGTATTTATGGCAGTACCCAAGAAAAAGACATCCAAGTCCAGGAAAGGAATGCGCAGGTCCCACCACAAGGCAAAAGAGCCTACTGTGATCAATTGCGAATGCGGAGCACCAAAGCTTCCGCACAGGGTTTGTCCGTCCTGCGGAAATTACAAAGGTAAACAGATGTTGGGTAAAGTAGATGGAAAGTAAGTATCCCCGTATTGCCGTGGACGTCAGTGGTGGTGATCACGGAGCTGCTGCGTTGGTACCCGGTGCAATCAAGGCTGCAAAATCCCGGCCCATGGCTTTGAAGCTGGTGGGTAAACAAGAGGAGATAAAGCAGGAATTAAGCAAGCTAAACCTGGAAGGTATAGATTACGAGATTATCCATGCGAACGAAGTAGCAGACATGGATGATAAACCCTCTCATATCATGAGGAAGAAGAAGAGCACCTCGGTGCAGATGGCCTGTGAACTGGTAAAAGAGGGTTTTGCCGACGGGGTGGTCAGTGCCGGGAATACCGGCATGACTCTGGCTTGCGGGATTTTCAACCTTGGACGGATCAAAGGTATTGAACGTCCGGGTCTGGCAGCCTTTCTACCCAGGAAGGAACATCCCCTTGTGCTGATAGATGTGGGAGCTAATGTGGACTCCAAGCCCAGGCACCTGGTCCAGTTCGCAGTTATGGCAGAGGTCTTGGCCAGGGATGTTCTGGATGTTCAGGAACCCAGGGTGGGATTGTTGAATATCGGCGAGGAACAGGGTAAAGGTAATGCACAGGTGAATGAAGCCCAACCATTAATGGAAAAGACATCCTTGAACTTTGTGGGTAATGTGGAAGGCCGGGAAGTGTTTGCCGGTGACGTGGATGTGGCTGTATGTGACGGATTCGTGGGCAATATTGCCTTGAAGTTGAGTGAAGGCTTGGGAGTGACTTTCAGTAGTATCCTAAAATCCGAGTTGAAAAGGGGGGTTTTTTCCAAGTTGGGAGCATTGCTTGCCTCTTCGGCATTCAAGCGTTTCCGAAAGACCCTGGATTACGAGGAACACGGCGGTGCCCCCTTGTTGGGCCTGAACGGCACGGTCTTTGTTTGTCACGGTTCTGCAGGATCCAAGGCTGTATCAAAGGCCATGGACATGACTGCAAAATTTATAGAGAAAGAAGCAAATGAGGATATCAAGCGCAATTTGGAAGCAAATCCGGAGATCACCAGGTTCAAGAGATTAAAAAAATTCCTCTATCCCGGTTCCAGGGAACAGGGTGGAGAGGAGGAGGAACACGCTGAATCTTGACAAAATGGTAGTAGTGAATACAAATTGTGCCAATATAAATGTATATGTTGCTTCAGTAAGAGCTTGTGAAAGTAATTGCCCATAATACAAGGGCTGGAATGGTTTGCAAAATAGTCAAGGACAGATTGTAAAGATATGGAAAAGAAACTGAATATTCTGGGAACCGGATATTATGCCCCCCAGAAAGTGCTGGATAATTCTGAATTGGAAAAAATCGTGGATACCTCCGATGATTGGATAGTTGGCAGGACCGGCATAAAGGAGAGGCGTCTGGCGGAAGAAGGCCAAGGGACGTCAGATTT
>CAJXKR010000135.1 GCA_913055815.1 uncultured Desulfohalobiaceae bacterium
ATTTCCGAGGGGGGACGGCCAATACTTTCCGGTGTCATGATCTCATAGGTCTCTTTATTCTGGATCATCCCGTGCTGATGGATACCAGCTTCGTGGGAAAAGGCATTCCCCCCGGTTATTGCCTTATATGCCGGAATGGGTTGCCCTGTTATCAAGGAGAGCAATCTGCAGGCTGGAAAGATGTATTCAGAGTTGACTTCAGTATACAATCCGTAATATCCACCCCGAACCTGCAAAGCCATGACCACTTCCTCCAAGGCTGCATTGCCAGCCCTTTCTCCAATCCCGGAGATAGTAACCTCCACCTGTCTTGCCCCGGCATCGACTGCGGCCAAGGAATTAGCAGCCGCCAACCCGAGGTCGTTGTGGCAATGTACGCTAAGATACGCACTCTCGATATTGGGGACATTTTTCTTCAAGTAATCCACGAGTTCCGCATATTCCTTGGGTTGTGCATACCCTACAGTATCCGGCACATTGATCACCGTTGCCCCTGACTGTATGGCCTTCTCCACCACCTGCACCAAAAAATCGGGATCGGAGCGGGAGGCATCTTCAGCGGAAAATTCCAGATTCTTGGTATAACCGGCTGCATAAGAAACCGCTCTTTCCACGTTCTCCAATACTTGGTCCCTGTCCATATTCAACTTGTACTTCATATGGATGTCAGAAGTTGCCAAAAAAGTGTGTATCCGGGGGTGTGCAGCCATTTTTATCGCTTCCCAGGCACGGTCGATATCAGACTCCGAGGCCCGGCATAATCCGGCAACCTGTGCCTCCTGGACAGATTCGCTGATTTCACGGACAGAATCAAAATCCCCTGTGCTCGCAGCCGGGAAACCTGCTTCTATAATATCCACTCCCAAAACATCCAGTTGCCGAGCCAGACGCAACTTTTCCTGATTATTCATGGTCGCACCCGGAGACTGTTCCCCATCGCGCAATGTAGTATCCAAAACATATACTTTATCAGCCATAGTAGACCTCCACAGCTTTATTTCATTATTCAATCCATGGAAACTGGATTAATCTTGAATAGACAATAATTAAAATCGCTAGAACTACAGGCGAAAATTACTTAAAACTTGCTACCTATATCTACGGGCTTTAAATTCATTATTTGTATTTTGGGAATGTTAATTTCGAGGGCTTTTGGCGAGAAGCCCCCGTAGGTAGGAACCCTTGCGTAGAGGATATAACAAATAGGATTTAACCGGTCCGGACAACATATATACGATAAAAAGGACAAATCCAAAGAATTCGGGTTCAGAAGCCACTAATACGAACCCAAAAACCAGGGCCAAAGTTGTGGTAAAAGGATGTGCCTTAAGGAAATCGAATTCCTTGAAAGAGGTATAGGGCACTCTGCTAACCATAAGCAGGGAAAGGGCCAATAACAATGCCAAACAAAACGGGGGAAAATAGGTGGCAATTATGGTTTGGGAAAAATAATTGGAAAACAGAACCATAGTGGATATTACACAGGCTGCTGCCGGTATGGGAAGTCCCTGAAAATGTTTTTTGGACACTTGTATATTTGACAAGGAAGTTACATTAAACCTGGCGAGCCTCATTGCTCCACAGGCCACAAACAAAAAGGAAAGCGCGATCCCGAATCTCCCGTAAATCTGGGTCTGCCACATGTAAACCAAAATCGACGGAGTTATTCCAAAGGCAATCAGATCAGCAAGTGAGTCCATCTGGACACCGAAGGAAGACCCCCCTTTGGTCATCCGGGCTACTTTCCCGTCCAACCCGTCGCATACACAGCTAACCAATATCGCCACAGCAGCAAGGGTAAACTCTCCCTCTACCGCCCATAACAAACCCAAAAAACCTGCGAACAAATTAGCAGTAGTAAATAAATTGGGTAATATGTACAGTCCCTTACGTTTTGGGTCTTCGTTCATAACACTTCCCGCTTCGATAGTTGCCTGCAAATAAAAAGACAGTATTTTGCAATACAAGGGGTAACTGTGTTCGGATTGCTAGCATTCATACAACATTCTTGGCTAAAGCAGGCTTTGATATTTTTTTAACCTTTTCCAAAAAAAAGGTCAACCCCAAAACAATGCGGTATCAGGACAGCTGCAAAAAAAAATTCAACCCGACTGCTCTTGAGTGGATGCAAAATCGCAGCGCAACCTCTTCATCCCATCCTGAAAAATAACATCCATCTTGTTTGGAGTAATCAGTCTCTGTACAACCCCCATGCCAAATTTGGGATGATCTATCAAATCCTGGACAGCATAGCTGTTTTGCATACTATAGGACAAAGCACTGTTTTTGTCCTTTCCTTCCATCTGCCTCAACCATTCCTGATCGATTTGAGGTTCTTCATCCTCTTTTTTCTTCTTCTTTTTACCCCCGGATTTGGCAGTTGACTTTCCCTTGGAAGCTGAACTTTTTTTTGGGGCCGCAGATTTGTTTTCCGGTCGATATTTATGTTCGCTTCCGCAAACCCTGCATTCCACCTTGGAAATCTCTCCTTCCACAAAAGACACAATCGTATGTCCGGTTGTTCCTCCGCACTTTCTACACTGTGATTCGACAACTCCACCTGTTTCTTTCTCCTGGCCTGACATAGATCCTCCTTATCTGACAAAATTAACCAAAAAATAATAAAGCAATTTTTTTTTTGATGCAAACCATACTTTTTTTTCTAATCTCTGATCAAGGGGCACAAGCAGACCATGCCGCACCATAACACAAGAAGGTTATACAGGCATCACTGCGAAAAACAATCGTCCTCGGGATGAGGCATGATTTTTCCTGGAGTGTCAACATCCTAAATAATAATAGCTCGGTCCTGTATTGATCATCAAAAAAAATTTGCATAAAATCCATATTTATTTAAGATGGCCTTATTCAAAAGAGGCAGATATTTATCTTCACGGCAAACCAAAAGAAAGATCCGGTCATTATGAACACACTCAACGAGATCAAATGCAACAACAACTTTTTTCAACACCTAAAAGACAACTTGTCCAATTTTGAAGCAAATTCAAAGGATACTAAAGGAGCCCAAAAGGCTGCTGTAGCTATTACCATAGCAGACTTAACAAAAGATTCTGCAGACGGGACAAACATATTTACAAACTACAGTAGAAACGATGCTTCTATAATAATCACTACACGAGCTCCCAAACTGAAAAATCACGCCGGCCAATGGGCTTTGCCCGGAGGGAAAATAGATGCGGGGGAAACAGCTGTGGATACCGCCTTAAGAGAACTTTCCGAGGAAGTAGATTTAACTCTTCAAAACAATTCAGTTATTGGACATCTGGACGACTTTGTCACCAGATCCGGTTTTGCAATTACTCCAGTAGTAATTTGGGGGGGACCTGAGCTTGATTTAACACCCAATCTTCAGGAAGTAAACTCCATTTATCGGATACCAGTTGCCGAACTCTTGAGTAAGGATGCACCAGTGCTTGAACACATCTCTGATAGCAACAACCCCATACTGTATATGCCGATCGGGATCAGCTGGGTAGCCGCACCTACTGCAGCCCTGCTCTATCAGTTCAGAGAAGTGGCCATCCTGGGAAACAATGTCTCGGTGGAACACTTTGAACAACCCTATTTTGCCAGAAAATAAAATCCACTCTTGGACTCAGCTGCACCAAAGAAGGCCTACTCCTGGGCATCCTGTTCCAAATCGATATTCTCATCTCCGGTAAACGTCAATACTGAAATGATCGATTTCACGTAAAACCCCAGGTTTTTCTCATAAGTTTTGGCAATAGACAAGGCTTCAGATTGATCCAAGGCAAAAACAGGGATGATAACAGGGAACACCCCAAACAAATTCCCGGCCATAAATTTAATAAAGTATATTTTCATATTTTCCAATATAGCAAATTTTGTTCAATGTGTAAACTTATATTTTAAAATTATATCCTACTATTAGCAGAATTTGTTGACTTTAATAACTGTAGAGTGAGAGGGTGAAGATTGGCATGCATTCCTCACCCTCTTTTTTTATAACCCCTAGGAAACAATGTCTTTTTTAAATTGCTCTATCCCTATTCTATCCATCATGTTCCCAATTCTTTCATTTTTCTTGGCATTTTCCCTGTAATAATCCACGATTCTATCGATCAAATTCTTTGCCTCTTCAGTGCTCAACTCCTCTGCAACAGTATCCGCCATACGGGGATGCCTTGCCCCGCATCCACCTGTCATTAATATCCAACCATCTTTGTTGCCCACCAATCCTATGTCCTTGATGCAGGTTTCAGCACATTGATTTGGACAGCCGCTCACACCAATCTTCATTTTTCCCGGCAATTCCATGCCATGATACTTATTATCCAACTCCGTGCCCAATCCCAGACTGTCCTGAATCCCCAACTTGCAAAAGCTTGTTCCGGGACAAGCCTTGATGCTGCGCACGCAAATCCCAACTGCAGCACCGGGAGACATACCCAGGTCATTCCACACATCGTCTATATCCTCCTCCTTGAGCCCAACGATCGCTATCCGCGATGCACTGGTCACCTTAAGAGCGGCAGCATTGTACTTCTCGGCAACATCCGCGATATTGCGCAATTGTTCCGGCTTGACAACTCCACAAGACATATGCGGCGCAATTGCGTATGTCTCTTTATCCCTCTGCAAAATCACTCCCTTTTCACCGTTTTTCAACATATAACCTCCTTTTAGATAGTGAGTTGAATTTTAAGATACAGGATTTCTCATCCATTTAAATACCTAACCTACAATCCTGAAGTATTGACGCGCCTGCAAAAAGGACGTTTAGCAGGTATTTTTCACCTTCAATCCCGGTTTTCGGTCAGGCTACTAATCATAACTAATTGGCATTAGTTCCACTTAACTGCGCAGGCAATTCTCCTCCTTTAAAAGGGTAGCAAAATCAGCCTCCTGCAATGTCTCGCGCAATCTTTCCCTTGCCTTCTTCCAGATTAAATGCACCGCACAACTGTCTTCCCTGAAACAGGTCTCAGACCGTAAAAGACAATCGTTCAAAAAAATTTCACCATCAATTGCTTCCACCACATCCAGCAAAGTCAATTCTTGCGGTTCTATGCCCACCTTGTAACCGCCTTTTGCACCCTGCACAACCTCCATTAATCCCTGCCTGGACAACTGTTGCCCCACTTTCCCCAGGAATTGTTCGGGAATCTCCATTTGTGCGGCAATTTCCCTTTTGGATACCACTACACCCACACCTTGTTTATAGATATACAAAAGACACCTAACCGCGTATTCACCTGCCCTTGTCAATCGCATAGCATCTCCATAATTTTGGACAAATAAGATCTGATTTGTCCTATTGTATCCAGATCTTGTTTGTTGTCAACTAAAAATTTTGTCCTTATACTAGAAATTTATTATTCTCAACCAAATGTTACTATTGTCAGCAGGCTAGGCTTCAGGCTGGATTGTGAAATCCAGAATATATTTGAGATATTTCCCGGATAAAATCCCAGGGATTAAACGGGGTGCATCCCAGGGGGAAACGACATCCTCCACCAACATCCAAAGTTCCCTGCTATTTTGGGACATGAAATCCAGGGCCATTTCCATGGACTCTTTTCTGGTACCGTAGGCACCGGTTAATTGTAGTTCTTTATAATGCACAAGATTGAGCAGGTGTGTGTCTATATATTCACCCTTGGTTATTCCGCTGAAAAAAGATATCTGTCCGCCTTTATCCACTTTTTGGATCGCTTGTCCGAAGGCGTTTAGATCCGGACAGGCGAGGATCGCTGCACTGAACTTTTTGCCCTGCACAGAGTTGCCGCAGCTTATCCCGGTATGCTCCAAGAAATGCTGCAGATTGCAAATCTTTTCCGAATCACTTTCCACTATACAGGGCTCCCAACCATGATATTTGGCGTACAGGGCTGCCAGCAACCCCATTGTACCGCCACCGTAGATCAGAATCCTGCCATTTGGCTCTGTAAAGACATTTTCAAGTGCATTTACAACACATCCCACTGGTTCAGCAAAACAAGCAACATGGCTATCCAGAGACCCCGGAACCGGGATCAGGCTTTTGTCTGGAACCACTACCTGATCTGCAAAACCACCATCGAAATTAAACCCGCAGATCTTAATCCTATCGCAAAGATTTGCGCGTTTCTGAAGACAAAACTCGCATTCTTCACAATTATCTCCCGGCCAGACCACATACCTGTTATTACCTTGATCCCGCACCACCATCTCGTGTCCCGGGACCCTGGGAAAAACCAGGTCCCTGTGCCCCTGCTCCCACATTTTGGCATCCGTCCTGCAAATGGCACAGCAAAGCACCTGCATTTTGGAATATCCGGGATTCTCCTTTAAAGAAACAGGGGGTTCATCTTCCGGTTCAAGCCGGTTTATATCCCTTAAAACCAATCTCATAAATCAAAATCCTCCTGGGTTATAACCAGCTTTTTCACACTCACAGGACCAAATCCCTGTTCCTGCAACATCCGGGAGTGTTCCTTCACCCTGTCCGATTGCTCCAGCGGGAACACACTCGCCTTGTCCAAATCACAACGCAAGTACCCATCCTCCTCAACCTTGATATAGTGATTGCCGGAGTTTATCACCAATAGTTCCATACTTTCAATCACTCCTGTTTGCTATAAAATCAATTTGCCGTATGATCCAGCATCCAAACACAGCCCTTTCTTCTACATACCCGGATCGATCAGGCTGTATAACCTCTTCAAACCCTTGTCCGGATCATGGTTTTGATGATAAACCCATTTTTGCATGGTCTCAAAAGCTGCTCCTTTTTCAAGGAGGGAGGTCGACTCCTGGATTCCTTGCTCCAAGTTTGCGCAATGCCCGGATGCAAGGAAAACCAGTGCTGCATTCAGGATGGCTGCATCCTTGCGGGCGTCGTTATCCCGATTGGAAATCAGTCCGGCAAATCTTTCGGCTTCGCTTTTTCTGTCGTGTTCAGGCTCAAGCTCCCTGTAGTCACTGCAATTCATTCCCAGGGATGCTGGATCAATTTTAAATCCTTCAGTTGTACCGTCCGGAAAAAGCTGCATGCAATAAGTAGTCCCGCATACAGAGGCCTCGTCCATACCCATCCCGGTTCCGTCGACACAGCCATGCAGTACAATTGCACTTTTGTAACCTATTTCCCGCATCACCCTGGCCACAGGGAGCAGCATATCTCCGGAATACACCCCTCTCACCCCGGTGGACGGCAATGCCGGGTTAGCCAGGGATGCAGCTAGATTCAGGGTTGTCCCAAAGTATATCCCGGACAAAAGCCGTCCCAAAGCGCAGGGGTGAACATTGCTGCTCATGCCGTTGAAAAGCCCCAAACCTGAGGATCTGATACTATCGACCACCGTGTTGGGGGAACACTCCACATCCACACCCAATTCCTCGGCTAGGTCCACAGTCCCGCACAGGGAAGAAATCCCCCTGGAGCCGTGCCTGGCCATGGGGACTCCACCCGAGGCTGCTATAATCGAGGCTGCGGTGCTGATGTTATAGGTCTTCAAGGAGTCCATTCCGGTACCACTGTTTTCCACTGGATCAATCTCCGGATCGAGTTCTACTTTGTAGGTGTCAGAATCAAAAATCGCCTCCCATGCACCAGCCACTTCCTCCGCGCATTCTCCCTTGGATTTCAAGGCGGCAAGGAATGCACCCTGCTGCATGGAAGTGACCCTGTCTTCCAGGATGTCAATAAAAGCCTGCTTGGATTCGGACTTGGTGAGATCGTTTTTTTCAATCAGGTTGGCAATGATGCTGCCGAATATCTTGTTATAATCCCCGGGCATTATCCAACTCCTGAAAAAGAATATTCAGATTGTTTTATTAACACTACAGCGAAACTTTAAGCCTTGCCGGGTGGCCCACTTTTGCTCTCCAGCCCTCAATAAGAGGGCTGGACAATCAAGTTGCACAGTGGATAACCCGGCTGCGGATTAAACAGATCCAAGTTGTCTCAGAAGCTTAACATAAAACTTCCGTAGTAGTGCTAACTGGACAATAAAATGTCCTAACATAATATTCTGAAGTTTTTGGTTTTATACCGCACTTGAATGTAGTTTCCCTTTGTAACATAACAAGTTGCTTTGATTTAAAAAATTTAAACATAAAACCTCGAAGCAATCTCGACTGCGAAGCAGCGAGAACTTCGAAAACTCTTTAGTTATTAACTTCTTAATTGATTATTCCGTACTGTGAGAGCTTAAGCTCTCGCTTTCCCAGCCGTCCCAGAGAAAGTCCAGTTCCTGGTCGTGCGCGATGACCCTGAAGGCATAACGTATGA
>CAJXKR010000136.1 GCA_913055815.1 uncultured Desulfohalobiaceae bacterium
CTGGAAAGGTTCCAGGAAATGATATACAAGCCCTATGGCATGATTCTGGTCGTGGGTCCAACTGGTTCTGGTAAGACGACTTCCCTGCATTCCGCAATGAATTATATAAACACAGTGGACAAAAAGATCTGGACTGCTGAAGATCCGGTGGAGATTACCCAGGAAGGACTTAGGCAGGTGCAAGTCAATTCCAAGATAGGACTGGATTTTGCTTCCGCCTTGAGGTCATTTTTGAGAGCGGATCCGGATGTGGTAATGATCGGTGAGATGCGGGATACCGAAACCGCTCATATTGGTGTGGAGGCCTCTCTTACTGGCCACCTCGTATTTTCCACCCTGCATACAAATTCTGCACCTGAAACAGTAACCCGTTTGTTGGATATGGATTTGGATCCTTTCAATTTTTCGGATTCCCTGCTTTGTGTACTGGCTCAGAGATTGGTCAAGACCCTGTGTCCAAATTGTAAGGAACCTTATACACCTGACCAGGAGGAGCTTGACGAGATAAGCATGGAATTCGGTGAGGGTTTGGAAAATGTGGTAGATCAGAGCTTTTTGGATAATCCTGTACTTTACAGGGCAAAAGGGTGTAACCAATGTATGGAGGGATACAAGGGAAGGTTGGGTATCCACGAATTAATGATAAATACTGCCAATCTCAAGAGACTGATTAAATATCAGAAACAAACCGAGGAACTAATGCAACAGGCTCTTTCCGACGGCATGTTCACTTTGAAACAGGACGGCCTGGTCAAGGTTATACGTGGGATAACGGATATCCACCAAGTAAGAAAGGTTGCCGGGTAGATTTTTGTTTGTGCATGGTTGTTCTGTATTCTGCAAGGAATGC
Source organism: uncultured Desulfohalobiaceae bacterium (assembly GCA_913055815.1). Classification (GTDB taxonomy): domain Bacteria; phylum Desulfobacterota; class Desulfovibrionia; order Desulfovibrionales; family Desulfothermaceae; genus CAJXKR01. Next base: position 851 of record CAJXKR010000136.1, read on the forward strand.
TAATCTTTGTAACTGTATAGCGTTTCATTAAAAGCTTTACAACTGCACTATGTCAAATCGAGTTGCCGTCATTCCGCCGAAAACCGGAATCCAGAAAAACAGAAAAAGCCTGCCCCATACTCCGATACGGAACCCGCGATGACTGAAAACAGCATTGAGTTCATATAATAAAACTGCCGCTATATTGCTAAGGAAACATTAATTGTAAAATTTTATTGAAACCTTATATTAGTGCCTCACCTAAAACCGTGATTGGACATAAACTTGCCCAGATACGAGAAGCAAAAAACTTTGAAACCGTAGTGTATATTCATTAATACATGAGGATTTCAAAGGCTTAAAGCTTTGATGTAGATGGGTGAGTTTAGGTCCAAGCTCTAACTAGCATTCCACGCGGGTTATATTCTTCAACCATTCCGGAATAGCAGTGGGTTTTCCGGTTTGATCTATGCAGGCGTGTTGCGTATAACCGGTGGTAATAAGCTTGTTTTCCTTGGAAAGGTTGTATATTTCATAGAAAAAGTACATGGAAGCCCGGCACCATTTACCTATCCCGGTCTTGATCGATATTTGCTCATCAAATGCCGTTGAGACAAGATAACGGCAATAAGCTTCTCTCACCGGAAGATAAATATTTTGATTCTCAATACCGGAATAAGTCATTCCCATTTTTCTTAAAAAATCGCTTCTTGCTTGTTCAAACCAATGCAGGTAGTTCCCGTAGTAGGCAATCCCCATCCCATCTGTTTCCCCGTAGGATACATAGTGGTCCCAGCAAGTGCTTGGCTGGGGGAATTCTTCATTCATTGCCTTGACCATTTTTTTCTCCCATTTGATACAGTATCCAGGATAAAAGCTGATACCCTTTTTCAATAAAGATATTAGAAGCTGATGCCATGGTTTCGGAAAAGTTGCTTATACCGGTGTCGACTTTGTTTATGGAATCGAAGAATAAAAAAGGCACCGGATCGTTTGTATGTGTACGCTCTTGTAGTGGAGTCAAGTGATCACATGCTATAACACAGGCCGCATTATTATTCTCAATATCCCGGATTAGAGGACCCACGATATGTTCATCAAAGTCCTGAATTGCAGTTATCTTGTTTGTCGCATTGCCTGAGTGACCGCATTCATCTGGTGCTTCCACGTGCAGGTAGACAAAATCGTTGTTTTGCAGGATTTCCCTGGCTTTTTGCACCTTTCCAGCGTAATTGGTGTCCATCAAACCTGTTGCACCTGGTACGTCCATAACCTCCAGGCCTACTGCCTTTCCCAAGCCTTTAATCAAGTCTACTGCAGAGATAACACCTCCGGTATAGTGATAAGTATGGTTAAATTCCGGGAGCTTCAAGGGGGATCCCTGACCCCAGGGCCAAATTGCATTGGCACTGCCCGTGCTGTCACTGTCTTGTACTAATTTCGCTGCCTTGAAGACAATTTGTGACAGATTCTTGCTTTGGGAAAAGGCTTGAATGTCGGATTCCAGGGATTGATTAAGAAGATCGTGGGGCGGATTGATTGATATTGAGGCTTCCGGTGAATTTACACCGTTTTTTTGCAAAAGCAGATGCCTGTACTGCATTCCCGGAATAAATTGAAAATATCCATCTCCCAGATTCTGATTCAAATTGGAAATAATGTTGTTTGCCGTGTTGGTATTGATGTGTCCAGCACAATAATCCAGCATGATCCCTTGTTCGGAAAATTCGGATACACTGCAAAGGTTGAGGCGATAGACCAAATCCGAGGAAGATAAATCCATACCCTTGGCAGCGGCTTCAATTGGTCCCCTGCCGGTGTGATAGCTCCTGGGGTCGTATCCCATAAGACTCATGTTAGCAATGTCTGAACCCGGGGGCATACCAGTGGGAATGGTTTGACACCTTCCGAGAGTCCCCATGCCGGCAAGATAGTCCATGTTGGGAGTGTTTGCGGTCTCCAAAGGGGTTCGGTCTTCAAGTTCGGAAGCGGGATAGTCTCCCATTCCGTCGGCTATCAGAAAAAGCAGTTTCCTGGGCATAAAATCGCACCTTTCTGTTATAGTCGTTTAGGCGTTCACAGTTCAATAACCCTGCACACGGAGTCAATTGCGTCTACAAAATCACGTAGTGAATAGCCGGGGCCTTGACAAAACTCAATTCGTTGATTTCCTGCAGTGCATTTTGGACATCTTTCTCCTGGGCGGAATGGGTCAGGAAAACAACTGGCACGAATTGTCCCTCGGATTCCTGTTTTTGTACTACCTGGGCTATGCTTATATTGTGTTCTCCCATGATTCCGGACAAGATTGACAATACCCCGGGCCTATCCTTAACAGTGAAGCGGAAATAATGCTTGAAAACTGTATGTTCTGCCTGCAGCATATTGGCATAAGGAAGGTTGGAGTCTACGAATCCGGTGTTGTTGTATCCAGTCTCCTTGTTAACCAAGGACATGATATCGGATAATACTGCACTACCAGTGGGCAGATCTCCGGCTCCCTGTCCATACAACATTATAGGGCCCACTGCGTTACCTTCCAAAAGTACCGCATTGAAGGGACCGTCCACTTTGGCCAGCATATGGTCGTTTTGTATCAGGGCGGGAAATACACCTGCCTGTAAAGATCCGGATTTTTCTTTCACTTGGGCCAATAGTTTAATTTGGTATCCAAAGTCCTTGGCTTTGCCTATATCATAGGGATCTATTCCTCTTATACCTTTTATGGGGAGCATATGCAGAGGGTAATCTTCCCCGTGTGCCAATCTGATGAGGATTGTCAGTTTGTGAGCAGCGTCGAAACCGTCAACGTCCAGACTGGGTTCAGCTTCAGCATAACCCAGTTCCTGGGCTTCACCCAGGGCAGAATCGTAATCAATTTGATTATGTGTCATTTCAGACAGTATAAAATTGGCAGTCCCGTTTAAAATACCTGTCAGGGATTTGATCCGGTTTCCGGCAAGGCTTTCCTTTAAGGTTTGCACAATGGGTATTCCGCCAGCTACGCTGGCTTCGTAATATAACCCCAGATTGTTTTTGCTTGCCAGATTGAAAAGCTCGGGCCCCTTTTCTGCTAAAAGTGCCTTGTTGGCGGTTACTACGGATTTTCCGGATTCCAGTGCCCTGCTGATGATTTCGTAAGCTGTGGTTTTTCCGCCTATAAGTTCCACAACTATATCCAAATCCGGATCCTCAGTCAGGTCTTCGAGATTATTAGTAAATATAGTATGTGGATCCGGAATGGAAGTCCTTACTTTGTTCAAATCCTTAACCAGGATTTTCTTTATGTTAATGTCCTTGCCCAGTCTCTTTTTGATCCAGTCCCGATTGTTTTGCAGTATGTCCTGCAGTCCGGTTCCTACTGTACCAAAACCAGCCAGTGCAATATTGATTGAAGTTTTCTCCATGCAGCACCTCTATTTCCTAACTAATTAAACATATTCAAGATTCGGATTTGTTATCCTGTTTTTATTAGCTGAATATTTTTTTCAGTCCCCGGATTGCTTGGTTAGTCCTGTGCCTGTTTTCCACCAGGGCGAATCTGACGTGTTCGTCTCCGTTGTTACCAAATCCCAGTCCGGGAGCAACAGCCACCTTTGCCTCCCTGAGCAAAAATTTGCAGAATTCCACTGAACCCATGTGTCTGAATTGTTCAGGGATTTTTGCCCATACAAACATTGTGGCCTGGGAATATTCTATTTCCCATCCTATCCTGTTCAATCCGTTGATCAGGCCATCCCTTCGATATTGATAAGTATCCACTATTTCCCGCACACAATCCTGGGGTCCGTTCAGGGCAATAATGGATGCGATCTGTATAGGTTGAAAGATCCCGTAGTCCAGGTAACTTTTTATTCTAGTCAAGGCGTGTATTATATCCTGGTTCCCGCAGCAAAATCCCACTCGCCAGCCTGCCATGGAGTAGCTCTTGGAAAGGGAAAAGAATTCCACAGCCACGTCCTTGGCTCCAGGTACCTCAAAGATGCTGGGCGGGCTGTAGCCGTCAAAGGCGAGGTCCGCATAAGCAAAATCGTGTACTACATACATTCCGTGCTCTTTGGCAAAGGAGACGACTTTTTCGAAAAATTCCAGATCCACTACTGCAGTTGTGGGGTTGTGGGGAAAGGAAATGATCAGTAATTTGGGTTGAGGCCAGGTTTGTTTGGTTGCCTCCAGCAAATCCTGAAAAAAGTCCCGGTCCTTATCTATGGGAACCCTTCTAACGTCTGCCCCGGCGATAATAGCACAGTAAGTGTGAATCGGATATGTAGGATCAGGGGTTAATACAACATCTCCAGGATCGAGCATCACCATGGCTAAATGGGACATTCCTTCTTTAGCCCCGATTGTAACTACCGCCTCGGTCTCCGGATCCATGTCCACATCGTATCTGCGGGCGTACCAATTACATATGGCTCTGCGCAGGTTGGGTATGCCCCTGGAAGCTGAATATCTGTGGTTTTCCGGTTTTTGCACCGCTTCGGTAAGTTTGTCCACCACATGCTGAGGCGCTGGCAAATCCGGATTGCCCATACCAAGATCCACAATATCTTCGCCTTGGCGCCTCATTTGCATCTTGAGATCGTTTACCATTGCAAAGACATAAGGAGGTAATCTTTGCATTTTGGGAAATTGATTCATATCACTTCTCCTTGTGGAATTTAAAATTATATCAGGAGCGGAAATATATTAATTTATTTTTCTTAAAACAACAATTAGACGTAAAAAAGGTGCTTTGTCAAATCATGATCGAGTTTGTTTTTCTCCAAAGGTTCAGGGAAAATTTGTATTGACAAATTTCCCCAACTGCTTACAAATGAAACATATAAACTGATTAATTACAAAAATAGGCGAACAGTTCTGCCAGGGCGCACTCACTCCTGGCTGAGACATAAGCAGGCAAAAGAGATTTAATCCTGCTTCAGACTAAGGTTAAGATTATATTAAAATAACAGACTGATTTGATTTGTGCAAATTGATACTCCAAAGGAGATAATTTATGGACGGAAAGGGTGATAAACACTTTAATCCCTGGTTGGAAGTTCAGGGAATGAAGGAAAAAATGGATAAACTGATGGATGAAGTCAGGGAAAGATTCGATTTGGACAAGTCTATGCAGGGGGGTGTTTCTTTATGGCAACCAGTAACCGATGTCTACGAAAAAGAGGATGAATACGTTATAAAAATGGAATTGGCGGGATTGGATAAAGATGATATCCAAGTGGTTGCAAAGGGTAGGGAAATATGGATCTACGGGGAAAGGAAGAGGATGAAGGAGCTAACCGCTAGTTCCTATCAGGTTATGGAAAGACAGTACGGGCCTTTTGCCAGGAAATTCCATTTGCCGGGAAATAGTGATTCCGAAAATATTCAGGCTTTCTATGAAAACGGCCTGTTAACTATTACTGTTGTCAAGCAGGAAAAAGATGATGTGCAAAAGAATATTCAAATAAGCCAGGAGTAATTATAAGCTACTATCTTGACTGGTGAGTAAAATATATATATCAGTTCTTTTGTGAACATGGGAATCGGAAATTAATATAGTAACTGATAGTCAAGAATTTTAATCTAACCCTTCGAAATTACAAGTTTTATATTGTCCTTGAATGTACTCAATCCCTCGTAATGTAATATGTTGTTTTGATTTAAAAAGTTCGGGTGATCTTTTCCAATGGCACAAGAACAGCGAACTTCGAATTTTTTAACAAGTAAGTTAATTTTTTTAGTTAAGGAGGAAAGATAATGTCGAATCAAATAAAGACCGGGCTTTTACTGGCAGTATTAACAGCACTTATATTGATTTTCGGACAGGCGCTGGGTGGAAGCGGGGGACTGGTGATCGCCTTTATCTTGGCTATTGCCATGAACGTGGGTAGTTACTGGTTTTCGGACCGTATAGTCTTAAAGATGTACAAAGCGAATGAAGTCAGCCCGGAGCAAGCTCCCAAATTGCATAAGGCAGTGGAGGAACTTGCTCAAAAAGCGGGAATACCAAAACCCAGGGTGTTCATTATACCGGAAGAAGCTCCCAATGCTTTTGCTACCGGACGTAATCCCAATTACGGTATAGTGGCTGTTACAGAAGGTATTTTAAAATTGATCTCCTTTGAGGAATTGAAAGGAGTTTTGGCCCATGAATTGAGCCACATAAAGAATAGGGATATTCTGATTCAAACTATTACCGCAACTTTGGCCGGTGTAATAATGTTTGTTTCTTCCATGGTCAGATGGATGGCTATTTTTGGTATGGGAGGTGACGATGAAGGGGGAGGGAATCCGATTGTAGCAATTGTTTTGGCTATAATTGCCCCGATCGCTGCCATGCTGATCCAGATGGCCATTTCCAGATCCAGGGAATACCTGGCAGATCAAACCGGGGCGGAAATATCCGGCAGTCCGGGAAGCTTGGCAGGTGCACTGGAAAAAATGGAACAATACAGTAAACGTGCGCCCATGAAAAAGGGGAATGCAGCAAGTGCACATATGTTTATTATAAATCCTTTCAGCGGCAGGAATATTACCAAGCTGTTCAGTACCCACCCACCAGTTCAGGACAGGGTTCAAAGACTACGCTCCATGCAAAGTTGAAATTTCTCGAGGTTAGAGAAAATATGTATTGAAATTTATTTGAAATTAAGTGCATTATGTGCAGTTAACCCCAAAAATTTATTTGTTATTTTTTTCTTGACATCTGATGGATAAAAGGGATATGAAAACTTGCAGTTATTAAAGATAGAAAAATATAAATACTAACGGGATTTGGAATCTGAAATTCCGTGTATGGAGCAAATAAAAGGTATGAATAACAAATGCCAATCCGGTGAGTTGGAAGAACAACTGCAAAAAAGCAAGTCCAAACTGGTAAAAACCTGGTTCGAGGATATAGTTAATACCTATCCGGATAAAACCGCCCAGTTTATGAAACAGCAGGAGGATCAGTTCGCCAACCCGGTTGGTACCACTCTGCACACAGAACTAGGAAATATTTTTGACGAGTTGCTCAAGACTGAAAGCAGTGATGACTTGGTGAATTATGTGGACGCCATAATCAGGGTAAGGGCAGTACAGGATTTTGCACCCTCCAGTGCGGCAGGGATATTTTTTTCCTTAAAAAAAATAGTAAGAAAAGAGTTCAAAGGAAAACAGGAAGAATACTTACATCAATTGATGAATTTTGAAGACAAGATAGATCAGTTGAGTCAGGTTGCATTTGACGTGTATATGAATTGCAGGGAAAAAATCTGGGAACTCAAGGCCAAGGAAGCACAAAATCGGACTAAAAATTTGCTAAGGAAATTTCCCGATATTGAATGGAATCAGGCCGAGGAAGACGGCGACTACAGTTAAACAGGTAAATCCTGTACTAAGGTAGTAACTCC
>CAJXKR010000137.1 GCA_913055815.1 uncultured Desulfohalobiaceae bacterium
GCACCACCCATGGATTCCTACCAGGACTTGCGCACGGAAATGGTGCAGGTGATGGAACAAGTGGGCATACGGGTGGAGTGTGAACACCACGAGGTGGCTACTGCCGGCCAGGCGGAGATAGATATGCGCTTTTCCCCCCTGGTGAGTATGGGGGACAGGCTGATGTGGTTCAAGTACATAATCAAGAACGTGTCCAGCAGGAACCAAAAGACAGCTACCTTTATGCCCAAGCCTATATTCGGGGACAATGGCTCCGGGATGCATATACATCTTAGCCTGTGGAAAGATGGAACTCCCCTGTTTGCAGGAGACAGGTATGCCGGTCTGAGCGATATGGCCATGCATGCTTTGGGAGGAATATTAAAGCACTCCAAGGCATTATGTGCCCTGACCAATCCCACGACCAATTCCTACAAAAGGCTGGTGCCGGGATACGAGGCCCCGGTGAACCTTGCCTATTCCAGTCAGAACAGGAGTGCCGGACTGCGTATACCCATGTTCTCCACGTCTCCCAAGGCCAAGCGTTTGGAGGTCAGGTATCCTGATCCCTCTTGCAACGGATATATGGCTTTCAGCGCCATACTAATGGCAGCGGTGGATGGTATAGAAAACCGGATCGATCCGGGCGAAGCCCTGGACAAGGATATCTATTCCCTGGGCCCGGAAGAACTGAAGGATGTGCCCTCCACACCCTCTTCCCTGGAAGAGGCCCTGGATGAGCTGGAAAAGGATTACTCCTTTCTCCTGAAAGGGGATGTGTTTACCGAGGACGTGGTAGAGGCATGGCTGAAATACAAGAGGGAGAACGAAGTGGATCCCATCCGGCTTAGGCCGCATCCGTACGAGTTCATGCTCTACTACGATATTTAATTTTATAAGTTCCAAAAGTCATAATATCTGCTTTAGTTCGCAATTTTTGGGGAGTTTTGTTTGGAAAGGACTATGCCACGTTATGTTGTTAGCAACTAAAGCTTGTATAATCAACTTTGATGTAAGTTGAGTTTAATGACCCTTAAAATATAAATAGAAGATATATGACAACAAACACTTTCATAATGTTTTATATAGCTTTAACTATTTTGGAGTGTACATGGCCCAGGAAAACCCATCAGCCCGAGATGCTGAAAACTTAGCCATTTCCCCGGAACATTCACTCTTCACCAATGCTCCCATAGGCATCGTCAATACCACTCCCGAGGGTCGCCTCCTTTCAGCCAACCCTGCCATGGCCAGGATGTTCGGCTATGATTCACCGGATGAACTGATTGATTCTGTAAATGGCACTACCATTCAGTTGTATGCCGACCCATCTGACAGAGAAGAGCTAATGCGTCTTGTGAGAGAAAACCGGGAAGTGATCAACTACGAGTGCAGAGGTGTTCGCCGGGATGGATCCACGATCTGGACCTCCTTAAATGTAAGCGTGGTACAGGACAAGAATGGCAAGATTATCCATTTCCAGAGTTTTATCACTGACATTACCGAAAGCAGGCAACTGGAGGAAGAACTCAAGGACATGCATCTATTTTTGGGATCAACTCTGGATTGCCTTTCCTATCATATTGCAGTTTTGGACCCCCGGGGCGAAATTCTCCTGGTTAACCGTTCCTGGCGAGAGTATGCAGAAAAGAGTGGCATTACTGCGCAGTCTGTTTCTGAAGGCATCAACTATCTTGCCGTATGCTACAGTGTTACGGGAGAAGATTCAGAAGAGGCCGCCTCCTTTGTCGAAGGGATCCGTAAGGTCATATCAGGAGAAAGCGATTCCTTCAGCATGGAATATTTTTGCAATCAACCGGACAAAAAGGAATGGTTCGTGGGCAGAGTGACAACATTTCCAGAAGCACCACCTAGACGAGTGGTGGTGAGCCACGAAGACATCACAGAACGTAAGCAAGCGGAAATGCATGTACAGCGGCATGCTGAACGCTTGTCCGAAATCAATGAATATCTGCTCGATTTAGGTATTGATTCTGAGGCCAATATTCAGCATCTCACTACTCTTTGCGGCAGAATGCTGGGGGGCAGCTGTGCAATCTACAACCAACTGGATTCCGGTTCGCTCCGGTCCTTGGGTCAATGGCAAACACCTTCTGATTACATCTCTGAGGATAGTCCGGAAGGACACATATGTTATGACGTCATTCTAAGGAAAGTGGACGAGGTCCTTGTAGTGAAAAACCTTGAAGAGACCAAATACGCCTGGACCGATCCCTATGTGATTCAATACGGGTTTCAAACCTATATGGGACATCCGGTTAAATGCGGCGGAGAAGTAATTGGCTCAATCTGTGCATTGTTCCAGTCAGATATAGATCCGGGTGAGGAGGATAAGCGCGTCCTTAGCATTATCGCCGTGGCTATTGGTCAGCAGGAAGAACGTATGGCTGTGGAAAGAGAGTTTACCAGGGCCAAAGAGGAAGCTGATAAAGCCAATCAGGCCAAGTCCGAGTTCCTGGCCAATATGAGCCATGAGATCCGCACTCCCATGAGCGGGGTTGTCGGTATGGCGGGGCTGCTCCTGGATACGGAGTTAACACCTGAGCAACGAGGTTATGCACAGTCCATCCAGTCCAGCGGGGAAAGCTTGCAGGCCTTGATTAACGATATCCTGGACTTCTCCAAGATCGAAGCCGGCCATTTGGAACTGGAAAACCTGGATTTCAACCTGTCCCATCTCTTGGAGGATTTCTCCGTGTCCATGGCATTACGGACAGAGGAAAAAGGATTGGAATTTATTTGTTTTCCCGACCCGGATGTGCCGGAATTGTTACAGGGCGACCCCAACCGTGTTCGCCAGGTTCTGCTCAATCTCGTAGGTAACGCTATTAAGTTCACCGAAGCCGGGGAAATCGATGTGCGGGCCAGCTTGGTTTCCCAAGGCGAGACCCAGGCCAGGATATGCTTTTCCGTTCGGGATACAGGGTCCGGTATTTCGCAAGAGCAGCTGGATCTGCTCTTTGCCAAGTTCTCTCAAGGCGATTCCTCTACAAGCCGCAGATACGGAGGGTCAGGTCTGGGACTGGCCATCTCCAAGCATCTGGCCGAGATGATGGGAGGTGAAATCGGGGTTGAGAGCCAGGAAGGGAAAGGTTCCACTTTCTGGTTCACTGCTGTCTTCGAGATGTCCTCCAACCAGAAAGAAGCCGCTGCCCCGTATCTGCCAGCAGAGCTGCGGGGTATGACCATATTGATTGTGGATGATAATCCCACTAACTTGGAAATACTCAGTAAACAGCTCCAATCTTGGGGTGTGCAGCCTGTTGAAACTCAGGACGGGACAACTGCCCTGGAGGAACTCCAAGCTGCCTATAAAGCGGGCAATTTTCCGGGAATGGTGATCACAGATGCACACATGCCCGGGATGGACGGGTTGGAATTAGGCAGGGCGGTCAGGTCTGAGGAGCGCTTTCAAAATATTCCCCTGGTATTACTGACCTCTATAGGTCAGTCCGGAGATGTTCAACGCTTTGCAGAGGCAGGTTTTAACGCCTATTTGAACAAGCCGGTGCGCAAGTCCGATTTGTTCAATACTCTGGCTACAGTATTGTCCAATGCGCACCAGCCTTTGGATACAAGACCCATAGTTACTCGAAATCTGGCCAGGGAAACAAAACGCCGCAACATAAAAACTCCCGGTTTGAGTGGCCATGTCTTGGTGGCAGAGGACAACCAGGTAAACCAGCAAATCGCCCGGGCAACCCTGCAAAAAAAGGGTTTGACCGTCGAGATAGCGTCCAATGGAGTCGAGGTTATAGAAGCAGTAAAAAACTACTTTTTTGACCTTGTTCTCATGGATGTTCAGATGCCGGAAATGGACGGTTTTGAAGCCACCAGGGCCATAAGGGAGCTGGAGGCCAAGAGCCAAAAGAAAAAAATTCCTATTATTGCTATGACTGCCCATGCCATGAAAGACGACCGGGAGAGATGTATACAAGCAGGAATGGATGATTATATCTCCAAACCCATGAAACCTGACAGTTTGGCTGAGTTGCTCAAAAACTACCTCCAGGGATCCTCTGGCTCAGAAGGAAATACTTCAGAACGAGAGGATTCCCAAGTGGAGCGTACTGATGCCGTTACTGAAGAAAGGGAAGTTTTTCGGGAATTGGAATTGCTTTCCAGGTTAGGGGACGATCATAATTTAATGCGGGAGTTGCTGGAAGAGGTTTTAAAGGAGCTTCCCAAGCGATTACATAATCTCAAGCTAGCAGCAGAAAACAACAATGCGCAAGATGTTAGATTCTATGCTCACTCCATCAAGGGTATGGCGGGAAATATAGCTGCAATTAGGATGAGGGAAACGGCTTTCCAACTGGAGACAATGGGAGCAAATCAGGAACTCTCGGGTATGGAAGAGTTGATTTCGGAACTGGAAAATGAGTTTGAACTATTAAAAACAGAACTGAATAGATATTTGAAAAAGTAACAATTGAGGATGGTTAATATATCTGCCTATACCTATATAGATGTCGATCAAGTTTCTGCCAGGTTGCAGGAAATGTTGCAACTAAGCATGATGCAGAGGATGGTGCCGGCCATAGTCCATGCAGGCCTTAGTACCCAGATAGGATACGGCGGGACCTGAAAAGTTCAAGGGACTTTGGTGTAAAGTACCGGGGTATAGTTTGTTTTGATGGAAAAATGTTAATGCAGACAATGTTGAAATTGTCATTGAATTATTAAAGAGGATAATTTTGAAATTTACCATTGACTTGCGGAATTTTGTTGGTTATTTTGCCAAATAAGAAATGTTTGTTCTGGAGGTAAGGATGAATATCAAGGAACGTTACAAGCTGTTGCTACTCGTACTTTTCTTCCTGTTGGCGTACTATGTGCCCTGGTACCACGAGACCGTACGGCAGGCAGGGCTGGAGGCCTTCATGATGCTCAGGGAATACGCCAGGCAACATGTGCTCACCTGCCTTATCCCGGCGTTTTTTATCGCGGGGGCCATTTATGTGTTTGTCTCCCAGGCCGCGGTGATAAAATATTTTGGGGCCCAGGCCAACAAGTTGTTGTCCTATTCCGTGGCCTCGGTCTCAGGCACCATCCTGTCGGTATGTTCCTGTACAGTACTCCCGCTCTTTGCAGGCATCTATGCCCGGGGTGCCGGCATCGGACCGGCGACTGCATTCCTCTATTCCGGACCTGCGATAAATGTCCTGGCTATTGTCTTCACCGCCCGGGTGCTGGGATGGCAACTAGGGCTTGCCCGGGCCATAGGAGCAATCGGTTTTGCTGCCATCGTGGGACTGCTCATGCACTTTATCTTCAAGAAGGAGGATGAACAGAGGACGGCCGGACAGATGCATCTTCCGGAAGAGGAGGATACGGGCAGGTCGCTCTTGCAGGAAGGCTTGTACATGCTTGTCCTGGTTCTTATCCTCATATTTGCCGCCTTTGCCAAGCCCGGTCAGGATGCCGCCCACATCTGGCAGGCCATATTCCAGGCCAAGTGGTATATAACCGGAGGTTTACTGCTTATATTGGGATTTATGCTGAGATCCTGGTTCCAGCGGCAGGAACTGGGTGAATGGGTACAGTCCACCTGGAGTTTCATGAAGCAGATATTTCCCCTGCTATTTGCCGGGGTCCTGTTCGCGGGTTTCTTTCTCGGACGCCCTGGAGAGACCGCACTTATTCCGGAACGCTTTATAGCCGAACTGGTCGGGGGCAACTCTATCCAAGCAAACCTTTTTGCCGCCCTGGCCTCGGCACTTATGTATTTCGCCACCCTGACCGAAGTCCCCATACTGCAGGGACTCCTGGGTTCAGGTATGGGACAGGGTCCCGCGCTTACCATGCTTTTGGCTGGTCCCGCCCTTTCGCTGCCCAACCTGATCGTTGTGGGAAGCGTTATGGGCTGGAAGAAGACAGGAACATTCGCTGTTATTATCGTGATCCTGTCCACTCTGGTGGGCTTGACCTACGGTGCAATAGTGACTTGAATATCGTAAAAAAAGGAGGTTGATTATGGAAATAAAGATACTAGGCCCTGGCTGCCCCAAGTGCGAACAAACCGAGCAATTGGTTCGGGATACCTTGCAGGATACAGGTGTCACAGCCAATGTGGAAAAGGTGACCGGGCACATGGACATCGCACAATACGGTGTTTTCGGAACACCGGCTGTAGTGGTGGACGGTGAGGTCAAGTCCGTAGGCAAGATACCCTCCAAGGAGGATATAAAGGCCTGGATACAGAAATGATCACAATCCCGCCCTTTTTGGGGCGGGATAAAAAAGAGCTTGTAATGAATCAAGACATCCGGAAAAGTGCCTGGCAGGGAAGAGCTAAAGAGTTTGCTGCAGGAACAGGGGTAACATGAAAAAGTTTCAGAGTTTTAAGGTGTTAAGTAAGAAAAAGAACCAATAGCCTGTTTATTCAACAAGTTGAGCACCTTTTCTCGCAACGAAAAGATTCGTTGACGAGATTGCCCATGCTTCGTTGTCCAGCCTTCTCAATAGGGCTGGATGGGAGTTAGAATGGAAGAAGTAACCAAGTAAAATCAGCCAGGAGGGATCAAATGCAGGAAACTAATCTGAAATCGTGGAAAAGGCCTGTCTTGTTCATACTAGCAATGATTCTGATCACTTTGCTAGCAAGTGCACTCACCGGGTTGTGGGTCCTGACAGCGATACCGATCGGGTTCTTGTTCGGCTTTTTCCTGGAAAAGGCGGATTTGTGCGGAGCTTCCGCCTTTAGCGAAGTGGTGATGATGAGGGACAAGGAAAAACTTGGCGGAATCTGGGTGATTATTGCAGTAAGCATGATCGGTTTTGCCCTTTTGGCAAGTTCGGGCTTGATCGACTTGAATCCCAAACATTTTACCTGGGCCAACAAGATAGTGGGAGGTGTCTTGTTCGGCATAGGCATCGTGTTGGCCGGGGGATGTGTTAGCGGTTGCCTTTTCAAGACCGGTCAGGGTAACATCAATTCCATGGCCGGATTGGTAGGTATCCCCCTGGGTATAGCAGCAGTGAAATACGGGCCGCTCAACGGTCTTACCAGTTATCTGCACCAATTTACGATCAAGGCCCCGGATGGAGGGGCAATTTCCCTCTCCACCCTGATAGGACTGCCCTATTGGCTATTGGCCTTGCTCATCGGGATCATTACCATATTTGTAGCTTGGAAGATAAGTCAGAAGAAGCGTCAGGGTAAACCCCAAAATCCACAAGCAGTTTTGAAAGAGGAGGAAGAAGAAGAGACATCTATAATGCAAAAGTTGACCCTTAAACGATGGAAGCCCTGGCAGGCAGGGCTAGCTATCGGTATACTGGCCCTGGCTGCCTACATGTCATCTGCTTCCAGCGGGCGTAATTATCCCCTGGGAGTAACCGGGGGTGTGGTCTATACTCAATTGTCAATTACCGATGCCCCCCTGGAGTATGTATATGCACCCAAATCCGAGGCTCCTCCGGTCAAGGCACCTGTTTTCCAGAGCCAAACCGCGGGCAAGGAAAGCAAAAGTGTCAAATTGTGGCTTATCCTGTTAGTTATCTGCCTGGTGATCGGAGCGAATTATAGTGCCCGGATAACCGGGAAGCTGCAATTCAAGCCCCGGCCCCCGGAACAGACTGTGACCTCGTTTTTCGGCGGAATAATTCTGGGTTCTGGTGCTGCTATTGCCCATGGCTGCATAGTGGGCAACATAATGAGCGGTGTTGCACTGATGAGCGTGGGAAGCATACTCTTTGCCATAGTGGTGATTCCCACTGCCTGGTTGACTACTTATTTCTACCTGATGGGTGGGGAGTTAAAAGACTTGTTGGGACTTAACAGGGAGTAGGCTTTTTGATCTGAGTTGGCTGCGATTTATGTTCAACTATATACTTTCCTGGTTTGAAAATGTGGGGGATACCCACATTTTCAAACCAGGTTCCAGCTGGATTTCTTGCCTGCCTGTGGACATAGCCGAGGCCACCCTTTTTTTATTTCTGAAAATGCCAAAAAACGTATGGAGAGAGCTGCATGGCTGATAGGCGTGAGCGTTGACCGCAATAAGGCAGAGTAATCCTTGTAGCGCTCACAGAACTACTACCGAGCTATATTCGAGACCCCGGCCGGGTACGGCAATGTTTATTTAGGAATTTCCGGATGGGAACTAGTGCTTTGTCATACATAATTTGTCGCTTTTACACTAATGTCATTCCGGCGAAGGCCGGAATCTAGAAAAACAGAAAAAAGACTGGATCC